>DASUJH010000027.1 GCA_036279355.1 Gemmatimonadales bacterium | reverse complement strand
TGACGCTCCAGACTATCCCAAAGCTCGCCAATGGCTTCCAGGCGCTCCTCGGGCGGGAGCCGTAGCAGCTCATCGAGGTGCGGGTTGGTCATGGATAGAAGGTGTCTGCCGGCCGGTGTCGGCGCAAGCGCCATCTGTACGGCTGCGGCCTAACGACATGCGCATCAGCTGCGGGCCCCCATGCCGGCCCGCGCACAATCCTACATTCCACAGCGCGCTCGCGGCACGCTGTGGCCGAGCGGAGGCTGGCGCCCCTCCGGCCCGTCGGCTGCATGCGCGGGTTAGGCAGCACGCCACGCTACGCCACGGCTGTAGCCGCCGCGTCCTGTGGGTTAATGGCCGCCTTCGACCTCGACGTACACATCAATCGGCTCACGGACAGTGTGCTTGGCCTTCGCCTTCTCCGTGTCTGGGTGAGCGAGTGCGGCTTCGAGCTTCGGAAGGTCAGCGTTCTCCCACACGATAGCAACCTTGTTGTCCTTCGGGTGCCGGTAAATGCGATAGCCGCTGGAGAATTGCTTGAAGATCTCTGCGCGCTCTGCTCCGCCGGCGAGCCAAGTCTCCATGTTTCCGACACCGTGCGTAGCGATGACTCTCGGCATAGCGAATTCCTTTCAAGCGGGTTGTGTGGGACAGCATGCACATCCAGTACTGTGGGACGGCGTTCGTTGGCACCAGTTGAAAGAGGGACAAGGCGAGGTGCGGAGCGTTGGAAGGTTCGATGCTCCTTGCCCCCCATGGCGCGTGGATGATGATCTCCGCCCTAGTCGGCTCAGCCCCCCTGGTGATCTTGAATCGTGCTGCCTAACTTGTATTCGACTGCACCCCACGCCCCAAACGATAACGCCCGCAGCCTAAGACGTAAGGCCTTCACGTCCCGCTACCGCCACGTAGTAAGTCCGCCGGACTGCGCACGCCAAGGCCACCACGATTGAGCACATGGGTATAGATCATCGTCGTGCTGACGTCGCGGCGGCCAAGCAATTCCTGCACCGTCCGGATATCGTAACCCGCCTCGAGCAGGTGCGTCGCGAACGAGTGGCGTAGCGTGTGGCAGCTCGCCCGCTTTCCGAGCCCCGTCCTTGCCAAAGCGGCCGCCATTTCCCGCTGAACCGCGGACGGATGCAAATGATGGCGCCGACGCTCGCCCGTTGCGCGGTCCACGTACGTGCGCTTGGCCGGAAACACCCACCGCCAGCTCCACGCAGCAGGCGCCCGCGGGTACCCAGAGCGACGCACGCCGTGTCGCGAAAACGCAATCGTGCGGCCAGAATGCAGCAAGCCCCCGCGCGTGCCACCCCGCGCGGGGGCTTCCAGGCAATCACGACGCCGACGACCTACTTCGGCACCGCCACAAACAGCGCGCCGGTCAACTTGCCGCCGCCGTCCGTGAGCGGCGCATAGTTGGCGTCGTACTTGTGGCCAAACACAGTCGCCTCGCCGGAGTACGAGCGCTTGCGCATCAGCGCTTTATATGCCGGCGAGTTGTGGTCGAGCTTCGTGTCGACGGCGGACTTGCCCTCTTCCGTCATAAGCGTCGTGTTGGTGCGGGTGAAGTCATGGCCATCAAAGGAAAAAATGCTGGCCTCGAGTTGCGCTCCCTGCACGGTGGCCCGCGCACGCGTCCCCGCACGAGCAAACGCGACCAACGCACTCGAACACGCCAGCAGCAACGCGAACAGCATCGTACTACGAACCCGAGCCGGTATTCCGCGAGGTGAACCCATGGGGTACCTCCTCCCTCTGGACGGACGGCTGTACATGGGGTTGCGAGAGGCTGCATCCGCAGGTCCGGTGGCGGACGCGTTCGCGACTGCACGCCTCGCGCATACGATTATGCCCGTCCCCAATGCCGTAAAGCCCCCGCTCGGCGCCGGGCGACGAACCCGCCCGCGAGCCTACCCGGGCCAGATCAGTCCAGGTCCGTCCCCCCGCCTTGAGCCGCGCTCCGCCCGCCGAAACTCCGCCGCACCACGAGCCGCACCGCACGCTCCTGGCCCGGTGTCAGAAACCGCTCGAACGTCGGCCCCGCGGAATTGAGCTGATTCACGTTGAACGTGCCGAAGTTCGCGTAGTGCCGGTTGAACAGATTGGTCACGAGCCCCGAGAACTCCCACGGCCCCACCTGCCACGTCACCCGCGCGTCCGTCACGAAGTAGCTGCCGAGCGGCATGTCGAGATTGGCCTCGTCACCGCGGAGCCACTGGTCGCCGATCCAGCGCGCGTCCGCCGCCACGTCGATGCCCGCCGGCAGCCGCGCGCTCGCGCCGAACTTGACCTGGTGCTCGGGCACCAGCGGGATCTCGTCGCCCGGCTGCACCAGATTGGGCTGGCCCGTCGCGTCCTCCCGCGGACTCGAGATGTCGGCCGCCGCGCGGAACGTCGCCCGGGTCCACGCGTAGTTCGCGTACACCGAGTAGTCGCGGTGCAGCGTCACCGTCGCCCCGAGCTCCACCCCTTCGCGCCGCGTCTCCGGCAGGTTGTCGAAGTGGCCCTCGATGGTCGAGCCGCTCACTTCGTTCTCGCTGGGGAAGAGATAGATGTCGTTCTTCACGTCCGACCGGTACGCCGATGCCGTGAACACACTGGGTCCCACCGCCCACGTGCCGCCCAGCTCGTACGTCGTCGCCACCACGGGCTCGATCGGCGGGTCGTCGCCCAGGGCGAACGGCAGAACGCACGGGCGGTCGGGATCGGCGCATGCCAGCTCGATGAGCGCCGGTGTGCGGTAGCTCTGGCCCACCGAGCCGTAGGCCGAGAGGCCGCCGCCCAGGTCGACCGATACCCCGCCCTTCGGGTTCACCCGGAAGTACGAGCTGGTCGTGTCCGCGCCGGGATCGAGCAGATTGTGAAACGGGATGTGCACGTAGTCGGCGCGCGCGCCGGCCGAAAACGTGAGCCGGCCGAGTGTCAGATCCGACGTCACGAACAGCGCGCCGTCCGAGAGCGGACTGTCCACCAGCGTCGTCTGCCCCCGCACGCCGCCGAACTTGCTCGAGTCGGCAAAGAGCGCGATGCGGCTCGAGTTGACGCTGCCGTCCGTCCCCACCCTGACGCCGAGCACCGCGTTGCCGATCCCGTGCGCCCAGCGATAGTCGAGTCCCCACCCGAACGTGAGATTGCGGCTGGTACCGAACGCGTCCGGGTCGTCCGGCTGGTTGACGTTGAACCGCTCGGCGGTGCTCCGCCGGAAATAGGCGCGGAACGAGCCACGACCCGTGCCGAGCTGCCGATAACCCGACGCGGCGAGCTGGACCAGCGAGAGATTCTCGAAGTCGCCGATGGTGAAGTTGGAATCGGGCCGCACGTCGAAGAGGCTCGCCGGCAGCGACCCGGCCGTCTCCGCCCGCGACTTGGCGCCGAACCCCTGCAGGCTCAGGCCCCAGGTGTCGGTGAGCTTGCCCAGGTTGAAGAAGCCGTTGTACTGGTGCGCGCCCGTTGCCTGCCGCCAGCCGTCCTCGCGGTTGTAGCCCGCGCCCACGTAGTAGTCGATGCCGCCCGGCGTGAGCCCGCTGACCGAGCCGTTGCCGTTCACCGTGCCGAACGAGCCGCCCTGAAGCTCCAGCTCGCCGCCGAGGGGGCCGTTGCCGCGCGCCGTGACGAGATTGATCGCGCCTCCGAGCGAGTTGCGCCCCTGCAACGACGCGGTGCCCGAGAGCAGCTCGATCCGCTTCACGTACTGCATCGGCAACAGGTCGAAGTTGACCTCCGCCGCGTCGGGCTCGTTCTGCCTCACACCGTCGAGAAAGACCGACACCCCCTGCGGCAGCCCCACCACCGGCGACGCGAAGAAGCCGCGCGTGCTCACGTTGAGCTTGTAGGGCGAGCCCACGTCGTCGTAGATCGAGATTCCGGCCTGCTGGCGGAGGACGTCGGACAGAATGCGCGGCTCGTAGGCGTCGACCTGCTTGCCCGAAAGGATCGTGACCCGCGCCGGGACGCCGGAGCCGATCGTGGGGCCGGCCGAGGGGCGAATGGTGCCCACCACCTCGATCGGCGCCAGCTCGCGCACCGGCGCCACGGGCGCGGGCGCGGTGGTCGTGTCCTGGTGGGCGGTGGTCGTGTCCTGACGGCCTGCGGTCGTGTCCGGCCGAACGGTGGCCGTGTCGACGCGCATCGTGTCCGCGCGCGTGCTATCGACCCGCGTGCTGTCCGGCTGCTGTGCCGGCAGCGCGCTCGCCACCCACGCGCTGAGCAGCACGCCCGGCGCGAGGCCACGCAGCCACGCACTCGTCATCGCAGCATGACTCGGCCATGCGGATCGGCGCGGCGCTGATCGTAGAGCCCCACCAGCAGCACGCGGTCCGGCGGCACGCCGACCACCACTATGCCGTCGTCCGCCGGCCCCGCGCCGTCGTAGTCCGCGCAGCAGTGGCGGAGCGTCACCGAGCGGCTCGGCAGCGCGCGGGCGACCGTGAGTGCGGCGCCGCGCTCGAAACGCACCACGTCGGGCTTGGAGAAGGTGTGGGACCGGTCGCGGTCTTCGTACACCGCGAGCCGGCGGATGCTCTCGTCCTTGCGGGCGACGACCACGACGCCGTCATCCACGCTCCCGCCGCCGTCGAGATCGCCGCAGCACCAATCGACCGTGACGGTCGCGACCGCCGCGCGCCAGCCGATCCACCCCGCCGCCACCACGGCGCACGCGGCCGCGGCGCAGACGATTGTCCGGCGCCCGGGATGCCCGAGCGCGGCGCCCACGCGGCGCGGCAGGCGCATTGAACCCGTTCCGGCGCGCGTCGCGCGACTCGCATGCGCGTGCCTCGCGTGGTCCGCGTCCGCGGGCGGTGCGTGCTCCGCACTCGCCTGCCCCGCCAGCTCGGGCTCGATCGATTCGCGCGCGTGGAACCGGAGGCTCCCAAGCAACCGGTCGAGCTCGCGCGCATCGTCGGGCGGCGTGCCCCAGAAGTCGTCGCCCACGTCACTCCCCCAACGCGTCGCGCAACCGGCGCAGCGCGCGCCAGAGCCGCACCCGCGCGCTCTCCGCGCTTATCCCCAGGAGCCGTGCGACCTCGGCGCCGTCGAGACCGCTCCCGTACCGAAGCCCGATAATCTCGCGGTCGCGCTCGCCGAGCGAGGCCACCGCATCGAGCACGCGGCCCGCGGCCTCCTCGCGGAGCAGCCGCTCCTCGGGCGAAGGCGCCGTGCACTCGAGGTCGCGCAGGGCGTTCAGCGGAACGTACTGCCGGATCCGCGCGCGGCGGCGATGATCGCTGATGAGGTTTCGCGCGATGGTGACGAGCCACGGCCGCGCGCCGCCCGCCGCAGGATCGAACCGGTCGGCCGCCCGGAGCGCGCGCAGAAACGTCTCCGCCGTGAGATCCTCCGCCACCTCGGGTGACGCGACGTAGAACCGGATGTAGTTGTAGAGTGCGGCCCCGTGCTCGCGGTACCATTCCCGGCACCGCTCCGCAGGGGCAACCTCGGCGCCGGCCGGCGCACGCGGCAGGCGGGGCTGGGATCGATCCGTGGCCATGGGCATACAATGGTAATCACGCCCGAGCGGCCCCGGCGTTACCGACGAAAAGGCCAGGGGCGCGGGGCGCCCCTGGCCATCGGAATGCGGGACCGTTCGGCGCTACCGGAGCGGAAGCCCCGCGCGCCCGGTAATCTTGGTTCCGGCGGCCCCGGCCGGCGAGGAGTAGAGGCCCACGAGCACCACCCGGTCGGGCGGGCGCGCCACCACGAGCAGGCCGTCGTCGCTCATGCCCTCTCCGTCGTAGTCGGCGCAGCAGTAGCGGCGGGTGCGAAGGCCCGCCGGGAGCGGGCTGTCAACGATGAGCCGGGGCCCGCGGATGAAGCGCACGACGTCGGCCTTGCTGAAGGTGCGCGTGTGGTCCCGGTCTTCGTACACCTGGATCTCGCGGATGGCGGCCTGCTGGGCGCGATTCACCTTGATGGCGATGCCGTCGTCCGCGCGGCCGCCGCCGTCGAGGTCGAAGCAGCAGTGGTCGACCGTGGCCTCCACGGGGCGGGCCGCCGTGGAACTGCCACCGCCGGTGGCCATGAACGCGATCGGCGGATCGGGCGGCTGATGCACCGCCAGTGCGCCACCTACGCCCGCCGCAAGCGCCGCGAACCCGCCCGTGAGCAGGAGGGCCGGCCGGCTAAACCGAAGCGGAACAGCACCCTTCGACTGTTCGCCGCGACGTAACCGACCGAGCACCTCCGGCCCGAGCGAGGCACGGGGCTCGAAGTGAACCCGGTGAAGCGCCTCGTCCACCCCACGCACCGCGGGCGGCAAATCCTCCGGACGACCCGTCATGCGTCCAGCACCTTCCTGAGCCTGCCCAATGCGCGCCAGAGCCGGGTGCGCGCGTTTCCCTCTCTTACACCCAGCACCGACGCGATCTCGCTGATCTCGAGCCCGCTGCCGTACCGGAGGCCGATGACCTCTCGATCCGGCTCGGCCAGCGAGGACACCGCGTCGAGCAGCCGCGCCACCTCTTCCTCCCGCAGCAACCGCTCCTCGGGCGACGGCGTGTCGCACACGAGATCGCGGAAGCCGGTGAGCGGCACGTACTGCCGGAGCCGGGCCCGGCGCCGATGGTCCGCCAGGACGTTCCGCGCGACCGTGAGGATCCAGGTGCGCGGGCTGGCCCGTTCCGGATCGAACCGGTCCGCCGCGCGCACCACTTTGAGGAACGTCTCCGCGGTGAGGTCTTCCGCCGCGTCCAGCGAGGGCACGTGGAAGCGGAAGTAGTTGTACACCGCGCCGCCGTGGGTTTCGTACCACTGCCGGCACCGGACCTCCGCGGACTCGGCCGCGGCGGGCGACGAACTCGGCGATGATGGACGTGGGCGCAACACAGGCTCGATGATCACGTTGGGGTTATACGCACGAGCGCCGGCGGCGTCACACGCCGGGGCCCCGGAGGGTCAGGAATGGATCAAGTATCGCGCGGCGCGCGCGGCGTGTCGAGCCCGGGTTCCAACCCTGGCGACCCGCGATCTGTCCAAACCGCCGGTCGAGATCACACGGACTCTAGGACCGGGAGGGACGATGACCAGGACGATCGTGCTCGGACTGGCACTTCTGATTGCGCCACCTGCGCCGGGACTCTTGGCAGGACAGGCCCGCCCGCCTCGGCCGCCGACGGGGGATGCGGCGGCGGCGCCACGCCCGCGACCCATCGTGCGGGCTCGATTCGAGCTCCTCGCCAACGGCGTCTTCGTCCCTGTCTACGTGAACGGCAAGGGGCCGTTCCTCTTCGAGCTCGACACCGGCTCGGATATGTCCATGGTCGCGTCCGAGACGGCGCCCCGAATCGGGATCCACACGCGAGGCACGATGCGGGGAATGGGCGCCGGCTCAGGCAGCGTCCGGATGGCCATGATCCCCCGACTCGAGTTGTCGCTCCCGGGCGGGCCAGTGATGTCCACCACCGAAGCCGGGACAGCATCGATGGCGGGCCTCTGGCCGCTCATCGCGCGGCGCATCGACGGCGACCTCGGCTACGACGTGCTCAAGCACTACGTCGTGGCCATCGACTATGAGCACCGGGTCGTCGCGCTCTACGACCCGGCGACGTGGCGATACGACGGTCGCGGCACCAGCCGCCCGTTCACCCTCTGGGGCGACTACGACCCACAGATCGCCGGCGCGCTCGTGGTCGCCGGCCGGCCGCCGATTCCGGTGCGCTATACGCTCGACACCGGTGCCGGCGGCGTCCTCGCCACCTCACCGCTCGTGCGGTCAGAGCACCTGCGTGAGTCGCTGCCGGTCCTCCCCTCGCCATCCCACGGAATCGGCAACGGCGTGTCCCAGGACCTCCTCGCGCGAACCGCCGCGTTCGAAATCGGCCCCTACCGGCTCGACCGGCCTCTCCTGGCGCTTTCGCAGGACACCGTCGGCTCACTCGCGCATGCGTCGCTCGGCGTGAACCTCGGCGGCAGCGTTTTGCGCCGATTCACCGTGATCATCGACTATCCACACCAACGGCTCATCCTGGAGCCCAATGCCGGCTTCCGCGAGCCGTTCGCCGCGGACGCGAGCGGCCTCGTGCTCGAGGCGGAAGGAACGGACTACCGGACGTTCGTGGTTCGGGGGGTGGTGCCCGGCTCGCCGGCCTCCAAGGCCGGGTTCCGCGAGCGTGACGTGGTGGCCGGCATCGACGGACGGGATGTTTCGCACTACGCGCTTTGGCAGCTCCAGGATGTGCTGAAGGATACGGGACGGACATATCGCGTGACCGTGCGGCGCGGACGCCAGCGGTCCGTCATGACCCTGCACTTGCGGTCAATGCTCTAACGGGCCGCGTCTGACGGCGCTCCGCGCAGCGGCGCCCGCGCCGCGATCAAGCTGATGTTATCGCTGCCGCCGCGCTCGAGTGCCAGGTCGAGGAGCGCGCGGCAGAGCTGCTCGGATGAGCTCATCGCCTCGATCTGGCCGCCGATCTCGACGCCGCTCACGTGCTTGGTGAGCCCATCGGTGGCAAGCAGGACGACGCAGCCACGCGGTATCTCGATGCGGCTCACCACCGGCGCCGCCGAGTCTCCGCCAATGGCGCTCGAGAGCACGTGCGCGAACGGTGACCGCTCGAGCCGCTCGGCCGGCATCAGCCCCTGGTCGACCAAGCCCTGTGCGATCGTCTGGTCGCGGGTGATCTGGGTCAGCGTGCCGTCCCAGTACCGGTAGCAGCGGCTGTCGCCGACCTGGGTCACGTACATCCACGGAAAGACCGCGACGGCCAGCGTGAGGGTCGTCGCCATCTGCGCCCCGGGCTCGAGCTGCGCCCGCTCGCGCACCGCCGCATGGGCCTCGAACGCCGCGCCGGTGAGCGCCCGGTAGAACTCGGTGTCCGACGCGGCGCCGGCGGCGTGGTAGGAGCGGAGCGATGACGCGACATACTGCGTGATTGTCTCGAGCGCCACCCGGCTCGCCTCGGCGCCGCCGGTGCCTCCGCCCACGCCGTCGGCCACCAGCATGTAGGTGGCGATGCGCTCGCCCCGGAGCGGGAGCGCATCGGCGTTCGGCAAACTGGTGCCGTGCACCACCACCTGCGGATGCACCGTGCAGAGCATGAAGTGATCCTGGTTCTCCCGCCGCACGCGCCCGATGTGCGTGAGGCCGAAGAGGTCCAGCTCCGCGTCGAGCGGCCTGGCCCACTGGAGTTCAGGCGGCATGCGCCCTCCGCCGCTCCCCGGCACCCCGCTCGCGCCGACAGCGGTCGGCGAGAGTGGCGCGGAGCCGATCGATGAGCTCGCTCATGCGGTTCCTCTCGCGGTCCGGCGCCACAGGGCGGCCGGGGCGGCAGCGAGGTGGGAGAGGGGCGCGGCGAACGGGTGATGAAGTATCGCGCGGCGCACGCGGGCTGTCGAGCCGGGCAGCCCGCGCTACCGGTATACGTCGCGCCGGTTGCCGATTTTCACGACTACGACGGTGCGGCGCTCGTCGTCCACGCTGTAAAGCACCCGATAATCGCCTTGCCGGAGCCGATACTGATCGAGTCCCGAGAGCTTTTCGCAGCCGTGCGGCCGCGGCTCGGTCGCCAGTCCCTCGATGCGAGCCACGATCCGACGGCAGTCTTTCGACGGGAGAGCCGCCAGCTCCTTGAGAGCCGACGGCTTGATCAGCAAGCTATAGCTTGCCACGCCGCTTCAGGTCCTTGAGTGCGGCGGCAAAGGAGAGATTGGGTTCCGCGGCGCGGGCCTCGAAGGCGGCCAGATCCTCACCGTCTTCGGTGAGACTGCGCCGGACGGCGGCGTTGACCAGCTCAGAGAGCGACTGCTCGGTCTCGACGGCCTTGAGCCGGAGCGCTTTGTGCACACGGGGGTCGAAATAGACGGTCGCTCGCTTGGGAGCGCGCTTGTGGGTAGCCATGGTCGCAACGTAGCGTTGTGACGTTTTGACGTCAAAGCGGCGGGTGCGGCGCTGGCGGTGCGCCCCTGCCACCGTGCGCGCCGCTACTTCCCCGCCGCCAGCCGTTCGAAGCGCGGATTGCCGCGGAGCGGTGCGAACGTCGGATCGACCCGGAGCCAGCCGGGCGAGAGGTAGTACGGCTGCTTGAGCAGCGGCTCGAGCCGATCGAGCGCCGGCTCCGGTTCGCCGAGCGCCAGATGGATCCGCACCAGTTGGTGCTGGACGTAGGGGCCGAGTACGGCGTCCCGGCTCACCGGCACGAGCGCCACGGCGCGCTCCCCTTCCGCTATCGCTTCAGCTTTCTGCCCCAGGTACGCCAGCATGAGTCCGAGAAACGCTCGCCGCTGGCCATCATCCGGCGTGGCGGCGAGCTGGCCCATGAGCGCCGCACGCGCCGTATCGGCCCAAGCCCGCATCAGGGTGCTATCCCCCTGCATCTGGTACAACTCGGCCCGCACGATGGCCCACACCGCGCGGTCATCGTCGAACGCCGCCGGCGGGAGGGCGAGCGTCCGCTGCTGCTGGGCGTGGTCCAGCACCCAGTAAAGGTCCTGGAAGTTGGCGAGAAAGGCGAAGAGCGCGGTCGAGTCGATCCCCGCTGCGAGCCCGGCCCGCACCCGCGCCTCAGCCCGCCCGACGTCGCCCTGGGCCAGCGCCAGCATCGCGCCGTACATGATCGTGATCGGATTGGTTGGCGCCAGCGCCACGAGCCGCGCGAACGCCGCCTCGGCTTCCGGGTAGCGCCGCATGCGGAGCAGCACTTGGGTGTAGCTCCGCGCGGCGACGGCCGAGCGGGGATCGAGCCGCGCCGCCTCGGCGCTGTGCTGGAGAGCGGCGTCCCAGCGCCCCAGTGCCTCTTCGGCCCCGCCCGCACCCCGCAGGAGCTCGGCATCGTGCGGGGCGAGCCGGAGTCCCGCATCATACGCCGCGAACGCCTGCCCGTTGTCGCCAACAACGTAACTCTCGTACCCACCCAGCGCGCGATAGCTCTCGGGCCGACTCGGCCCGAGGGCGCGCGCCCGATCCGTCGCGACGCGCGCGGCCGCGGCCAGAGCGGGCGTCGGCGCGCTCAGTCCGTACAGCATGGAGCGCGACTTGGCGAGCCGGGCCCAGGCGGACAGGAATGCCGAGTCGAGGGCGACCGCCTGCTCGTAATAGCCGATCGCGCGGCGGATCGTCGGCGGATCGGCTGCGTCAAATAGCGCTTCGCCCTTGAGGAAGGCATCGTAGGCGGCAAGGTTGGCGGTGGGTTTAGCCGCGAGCGCCCGCCGGGCGCTGTCGCCTAACGCCACGCCCAACGCCGTCGCCACCTTCTGCGCGATGTCAGCCTGGACCTGGAAGACGTCGGTGAGCGTGGCGTCGAACGGCTGCTGCCAGCGAGTGGTCGGCGCGCGGCCGCTCCACACCTCGACCAGCTCCGGCGTCACCCGCAGCCGGCGCGCGCCGTTGACGCCGTTCGCGCCCGCCGCGCCCGGCTGCCATTCGACCGTCGCGGTGAGCAGGTACCGTGCGCCGAGCTCGCGGGCGATCTGCTGCTGCGTCTTCGCCGTGTGCTGGTAGCTCATCGAACTGCCGCGCGCGATGACCTCGACGCTGCCGAGCTGGGAGAGCTTACCGCGCAG
>DASUJH010000026.1 GCA_036279355.1 Gemmatimonadales bacterium | reverse complement strand
AGTCGGCTCCGCCCCTGCCCCATTGCTGCGCCGATCCCGAACCGATCGGACGTCCTTACCGTCCGCCTGTCCGTCTGTCCGCCCGTCCGCCTGTCCGCCTGTCCGCCTATCTTTGCCGCATGCGCACCATCATCGAGCCGTTCAAGATCAAATCGGTCGAGCCGATCCGGATGACGACACCGGCGGAGCGCGAGGAGCGCCTACGCGCGGCGCACTACAACGTCTTCCGGCTCCGCGCCGAAGACGTGCTCATCGATCTTCTCACCGACAGCGGCACCGCCGCCATGAGCGCGGAGCAGTGGGCCGCCGTGATGCGGGCCGACGAGGCGTACGCCGGCAGCCAGTCGTGGTTCCGCTTCGAGGCGGCGGTGCATGACATCTTCGGCTTCCGCCACGTGCTCCCTACTCACCAAGGCCGCGCGGCCGAACGGATCCTCTTCTCGCTCCTCTGCGCGCCGGGACAGGTGGTGCCCAACAACACGCACTTCGACACCACCCGCGCCAACGTCGAGGCCACGGGCGCCGAGGCGCTGGATCTGCCCACCGCGCAAGGCCGCGTGCCGTCGCTCCGGCTCCCGTTCAAGGGGGACATGGACGTCGACGCGCTCCGCGCCCTCATCGCGCGCGTCGGACGGGAGCGCGTGCCGCTCGTCATGCTCACCGTCACCAACAACTCGGGCGGCGGCCAGCCGGTCTCGATGGCCAACGTGCGCGCCGTCTCGGCGGTGTGCCGGGAGCACGGGATTCCGCTCTACATCGACGCCTGCCGCTTTGCCGAGAACGCCTACTTCATCAAGCTGCGCGAGCCGGGCTACGCCGACCGCGCACCGATCGACATCGCGCGCGAGCTGTTTTCGCATGCGGACGGCTGCACCATGTCGGCCAAGAAGGATGGCATGGCCAACATCGGCGGCTTCCTCGGCACCCACGACGACCGGCTCGCCGAGCGCGAGCGCGATCTGCTCATTCTGACGGAGGGATTTCCGACCTATGGGGGAATGGCCGGCCGCGACCTCGAGGCCATCGCGACCGGATTGTATGAGGCGCTCGACGAAGACTATCTGCTCTACCGCATCACCTCGACCACGTACCTGGGCGAGCACCTCGCCAAGGCCGGCGTGCCGATCGTCGAGCCGCCCGGGGGCCACGCCATCTACATCGACGCCGCGGCGTTCTTTCCGCACCTGCCGCCGCTCGCGCTGCCGGGCCAGGCGCTGGTGGTGGAGCTGTATCGGGAGGCGGGGATCCGGGGCGTCGAGATCGGCACCGTCATGTTCGGGCGGCACGACCCCGCGACCGGTGTGGAATCAGCCGCACCGATGGAGCTGGTGCGGCTCGCGATTCCGCGTCGGGTCTACACCCAGAGTCACATCGACTACGTGGTCGAGGCGGTGCTCAACGTCTGGGCCCGGCGCCATCGGGTCGGGGGCTACCGCTTCGTCGAGCAGGCGCCGGTGCTCCGCCACTTCACCGCCGGCTTTGCCCCGCTCGACGCGCCCGCCGACTGACGCGCCGCGACTGGCCAGGCTCAACTCGACTCACCGAGTTTCTGCTGCAGCGCCTTGGCGGCGGCCAGATGACCCTGGAATGCGGGCACCACGCTCTGCACGAACGACTTGAGCTCCGCGTTCTGAATCGCGGGCAGCAGTGTCGTATTGAGCGCGTCGATCACGTCCTGGTGATACTTCACCTCCTCCGCCGCATACGCGCGGTCGAACTCGGCGCCCGATTTGGATTTCAGATCCTTCATCGCCTGGGCGTGCTGGTCGGCGAGCGCGAACGACGCGGGCGGCGTGGGGGTGACGCCGAGCTTCTTCGCGAGGTCGCGGCCCTTCTGGCGCACGGCGGTATGGTCGTGCCTGAAGGTCTTGGCGAGGCTCCGCACGTCCTTGTTGTGCGACTTGTTGAGGGCCAGGTCGCTGGCCTTGATGTCGAGGGTGTTTGCGGCGTCGAAGATGGCGACGATGGTCGCATCATCGAGCGCCGTGGGGTGGAGCGGCGTCACGATGGGCGGCGGCGCGGCAGCGGTCGAGAGCAGCACGACCGTTGCCGAAGTCTGGGCGGCATGGGCGAGCGCCGCCTGCATAAGGGAGAGCAGTACCACGGGTCCTCCTCGGAGGGTGAGA
Organism: Gemmatimonadales bacterium; assembly: GCA_036279355.1. Classification (NCBI taxonomy): domain Bacteria; kingdom Pseudomonadati; phylum Gemmatimonadota; class Gemmatimonadia; order Gemmatimonadales; species Gemmatimonadales bacterium. The sequence goes on along the minus strand of DASUJH010000026.1, from coordinate 20,202 downwards.
CCCGATAGTCGCGTCAGTCGGCAAAAAAGTCAAGGGTTTAATTGACATACTCCTGAGGACGATCCATCCGGCGCCTGGAGGATCGCCGGCACGAGGTAACGCTCCTCCCGCACGCGGCGGAATCCGCGCTTGAGATAGTTGGGCAGGGCGGCCGGATGGTCCAGCGTGCAGGTGTGCAGCCAGACGCGCGCCGGCTTATCCGCCCACGCCGTCTCGACCGCGCGCGTCAGCAACCACCCGCCGAGCCCGTGCCCGACGTAGTCGGGCAGGAGGCCGAAGTACGCGATCTCGATGGCGGCCAGACCATCGCGCTTGAGCTCGAAGTAGCCGCCGGGGGCGTGCTCCACGTAGAGCACGTGGAACGAAACGTCGCCGGCATCGAGGTAGGCCCGGATCTCGCCATCGCTCCAGCCCAGCCGGTCGGTCCAGCGATAGGCCCGTCCCACTTCGCCGTATAGAAATCGAAAGAACGCCGCCGGGCAGAAGCCGACGCGCTCGACGCGGAACGCGCGCGCTTCAGTGGGCGCCGGGCCGCGAGCGGGCGCCAGCGCCTCGGGCGCGGTCATCTCGAGATAGGTGCGGACGACTTCGACGGTGGCGGCCGGCATGGTCTCAAACCGACCCGCGCCCCGGCGCCATGTCAAGCGACGCGCGGCGGGCAGCGTCCGACGCACGACGGGCGCGAAGGCGTCGTTTCGCCCCCGCGCCCGTCGCCGCTACCGCGGCGGTTACCGGCTACATCGAGTCGTGGCTCATCATGGAGTCGTGGCTCATCGTGCTCGAGTCGTGGATCATCGTCGTGTCGGGCACGTTGGGGTGAGTCAGCGTGCTGTCCGCTCCACTGGTCGGAGGCATCGCCATGGTGTCGCTCCCGGTCTGGGACGGCGTCGCCTGCGCGCCGGGCTGCCCGCCAGTCGTATCGGGAGTCGCGGGGTTGGTGAGCGCGCTGTCGCTCCTCTGCCCCGTGGAATCCGACACCATGCCGGTGTCGGAGGCAGACGGCGCGGGCGGTGTCGGGCTCTGAACCTGGCCCTGGGACGTGTCTGCCCCCGCACGGGTCGTGTCCATCCCCGCCGTCGAGTCGGTCCGGGTCGGACTCGGCTGATACCCGGTGTTGTTGTTCATGGTGTCGGACCGCGTCACCATCGTATCAGTGCGCGTCGTCATCGTGTCACTACCGTTCCGGCCGGTGTCGGGGCTCGCCTGGCCCACGTCGGCGTTCTGCTGATGGCAGGCCGCCACGGCAGCAAGCGCGGCCACGAATAGCAATTTCCGCATTGCGGAATCCCCCGAAGAGACGTGGTGGACGGGTATCTGAGTCCGTTCAGCGGAGCCAAGCTAGAAGGGGCGCCCCGGGGCGCCTATGGCGTGGATCACATTGCGAGCTCGGGCCGGTCCCGGAACTGGTCCAGCGCGCCCGGGTTGGCCAGGGCATCCAGGTTGAGCACCGGCCGGCCGTGCACCGCCTCGCGCACGGCCAATTCGCTGATCTTGCCGCTGATCGTGCGGGGGATGTCGCTCACCTGGACGATGCGCCGCGGAACGTGGTGGGGACTCGCCTCGTCCCGGATCCGGCGGACGATGCGCTCCCGGAGCGCGTCGTCGAGCGTGAGCCCGTTCCGGAGGCGCACGAAGAGCACGACCCGCACGTCGCCCTCCCACTCCTGTCCGATCACGAGGCCCTCGAGCACCTCGGGAAGCTGCTCCACCACCCGGTAAATCTCCGCGGTACCGATCCGGACCCCGCCGGGGTTGAGCGTCGCGTCGCTCCGGCCGTGGATGACGAGGCCGCCGTGGTCGGTGAGCTCGGCCCAGTCGCCGTGGCGCCAGACGGCCGGAAACCGGTCGAAGTAGGCGGCGCGATATCGCGCGCCTTCCGGATCGTTCCAGAACGCCACCGGCATGCTCGGAAACGGGCGGATGCAGACCAGCTCGCCGGGGCGGCCCAGCACCGGGCGGCCCTCGTCATCCCACGCCTCCACCGCCATGCCGAGCCCCGGCGCCTGCAGCTCGCCGCGCCAGACCGGGGCTATCGGATTCCCGAGCGCAAAGCAGGAGACAATGTCGGTGCCGCCGCTGATGCTGGCGAGGTGCACGTCGTGCTTCACCCGAGTGTACACGTAGTCATAGCTTGCGGGTGCCAGCGGACTGCCGGTGGAAAGGATGGCGCGGAGCGCCGAAAGCTCGTGGCTCGTGCCTGGCGCGAGCCCCTGCTTTTCGGCGAGCGCCAGGTACTTGGCGCTGGCGCCGAAGACGGTGACGCCCTCGGCCTCGGCCATGTCCCAGAGGATCTCCGGCCGGGGCGCGAGCGGCGCGCCGTCGTAGAGCACCACCGTGGCACCCACGGCGAGGCTCGACACCAGCCAGTTCCACATCATCCAGCCGCAGGTGGTGAAGTAAAAGATTCGGTCGTCGCGGGTGAGGTCGGTGTGCAGCGTCAGCTCTTTCAGGTGCTGCAACAGCGTGCCGCCCGCGCCGTGGACCATGCACTTGGGGAGCCCGGTGGTGCCCGACGAATACATGATGTAGAGCGGATGATCGAACGGGAGCCGGGCGAATTCGGGCGCCGATCCGACCGGCTCGCTGGCACCGGCACTGACGAACTCGTCCCAGCGCATCGCGCCCGGGATGTCGCCGATGTCAGGCCGATGGTCGAGGTAGGGGACGACCACGACGCGCGCGATGTCCGGAATGCGCGCGCGCACCGCGCGCACGCGGTCGAGGACGTCGATGCGCTTGCCGGCGTAGCGGTACCCGTCCGCCGCGACGAGCACCTTGGGCGCGATCTGCCCGAAGCGATCGAGCACGCCGCCGACGCCGAAGTCCGGGGAGCACGACGACCAGACGGCGCCGATGCTCGCGGCGCCGAGCATCGCGATCACGGTCTCGGGGAGATTCGGCAGGAAGCCGGCGACGCGGTCGCCGGCCACCACACCGGCGGCCCTGAGCCCCGCGGCAAAGCGTTCCGCCTCCGCAGCCAGCTCGGCATGGGTGAGCGTGCGCTGCCGGCCAAGCTCGTTCCAGAAGACGATCGCGGGACGCTCGTCGCGCCAGCGCAGCAGGTTCTCCGCGAAGTTGAGCCGCGCGCCGCGGAACCACCGCGGCCCGAGCACCGGATCGGGAGGCGCCATGCGCTCGCCGCCATCGAGCACCGCATCCCAGGGCGGCACGCCCGGTCCGCGCTCGCTCGCGATGACGCCTGCAAAGCGCCACACCGCGGCCCAGAACTCCTCGGGCCGCGCCACCGACCAGGCGTGCAGCGCCGCATAGTCAGGGGCGAACGGGGCGTGGTCCCGGATGAAGCGGGTGAGGTTGGCGCGCGCGACGCGTTCGGCCGAGGGTACCCAGACCGGTGCGCCGGCGCCCGCGAGCGCCGCGGACGGGGGCCCCGCGGCCGGCGCCACTAGCTCGTGGGCGGGTTGAACACCTCGTGCTGCTGATCGAGCCACGACTTGTGGTAGCTCGGGTCCTCGATGGCCGTCGCCGCCCTGGCGACGGTGAGCGGCCGGAAGCTGTCCATCATGACCGCCAGCTCGTTGGTGTACTTCTGCCCGATGCTCGCCTCGGCGCGGCCGGGGTGCGGGCCGTGCGGGAGCCCGTCGGGATGATGGGTGATGCTGCCGAATTCGATGCCCTTGCGACTCATGAACTCACTCGACGCGTAGTAGAGCACTTCGTCGGAGTCCACGTTGCTGTGGTTGTAGGGCGCGGGCACGGCGTTGGGGTCGAAGTCGTACGGCCGGGGACAGAAGCTGCAGATGACGAACCCGTCGCCCTGAAACGTCTGGTGCACCGGCGGCGGCTGGTGGATGCGGCCCACGATCGGCTCGAAGTCGCGGATGTTGAACGCCCACGGATAGAAGTAGCCGTCCCATCCGACCACGTCGAATGGATGGTGGTCGAGCACCAGCTCGTTGATCCCGTCGTACTGCTTGACGAGGAGCGGAAAGTCGCCCATCTCGTCGTGCGTCTTGAGCTCCGTGGGGCGGCGGATGTCGCGCTCGCTGTAGGGCGCGCCTTCGATGAGCTGGCCGTACTCGTTGCGGTAGCGCTTGGGCCAGCGGATGTGGCCGCGGCTCTCGAAGACGACGAGCTTGGGTCGCTCGGCCGGCTCGCCGCCCGTGCTCGTGCCCAAGTCGAAGCGGTAGCGGTGGAGGATGCCGCGGTGGATCACGAGGTAGTCGCCCTCGCCGAACGGCAGATCGCCGAACACCGTCTCGAGCACGCCCCTGCCCTTGCTTACGTACACGCACTCGTCGCCCTGGCCGTTGCGATAGAAGTGCGCGTCGTTCTCGTCCGGCTCGACATAGAGCATGGCGACATCCGCGTTGAAGAGCAGCGGAATGCGATCCAGCGTGGGGCTCCCGCCTTTCCGCGCGAGTGCGGTGCGGAAGTGCCGGTGCCGGAGCGTAGCATCCGGATCGGCCTCGTACTTCACCTCTTTGACGCGGCGGACGGCTTTTACGGTGGTAGGAGGGTGAGCATGGTAAAGAAGTGAGGATGTGCCGGTGAACCCCTCGTGCCCCATGAGTTCTTCGGCGTAAAGGCCGCCGTCAGGTTTGCGGAAGGCGGTATGGCGCTTCCGGGGGATTTGGCCGAGGGTGTGATAGATGGGCATGGTGTCTCCTGGCGGACAGGCGGTCAGGCGTTCAGGTAGTCACGCACCGGCCCGATCGGAGGCGCGCGGGAGCGGCGCAAACGGGGGCGGGGGCGGGGGCGGAGCCGACTGTCGGCTGGTCGGCGGAGCCCCGTCCCCCTTTGCGCCGCTCCCCCGCGTGATCTCCTCATGCCGCCCGTCCCGCCTCACAAATTCCCCCGCGCCGCTTGCTCTCGCTCGATCGCTTCGAACAGCGCCTTGAAATTGCCGGCGCCGAAGCTCTTTGCACCCTTCCGCTGGATGATCTCGTAGAACAACGTCGGCCGGTCTTCCACCGGCTTGCTGAAGATCTGCAGCAGGTAGCCTTCGTCGTCGCGGTCGACCAGGACACCCAACTCGCGGAGCGGCTCCAAGTCCTCGTCGATGTGCCCCACCCGGTCGAGCACATCCTCGTAATAGGCGCCGGGCACGCGGAGGAACTCGACGCCGCGATCGCGCAGCGCGGTCACGGTGCGGACGATGTCATCGGTAGCGATGGCGATGTGCTGCACGCCGGCCCCGTGGTAGAACTCGAGATACTCGTCGATCTGCGACTTCTTGCGCCCCTGTGCCGGCTCGTTGAGCGGAAACTTGATCCGTCCGTTCCCGTTGGCCACGACCTTCGACATGAGCGCGGAGTATTCGGTGGAGATCGTCTTGTCATCGAACGAGATGAGATTGTAAAAGCCGAGCACCCGCTCGTAGTACTCCACCCAGCGATTCATCGCGCCGAGCTCGACGTTGCCGACGCAGTGGTCGACGTACTTGAGCCCGACCGGCGCCGGATCATACCGCGAGGTGACGGGCTTGAACCCCGGCATGAACGGCCCATGGTAGTTCCGCCGCTCGATGAGGGAATGGATGGTGTCGCCGTAGGTGCGGATCGCGGCGGTCACGACTTCGCCGTGCTCGTCCTTGAGCACCGCGGGCTCGGCCGCGGATATCGCGCCGCGCTCCACCGCACCGGCGTATGCCGTGCGGACGTCGTCCACCCAGAGCGCAATGTCCTTGACGCCGTCGCCGTGGCGCCGCACGTGCTCGGCGACCGGCCCGTCGGGCTGGAGCGGCGTCGTGAGCACGAGCCGCACCTTGTCCTGCTCCAGCACGTAGCTCGCGCGGTCGCGGGTGCCGGTTTCGGGGCCGCGGTAGGCGGTGAGCCGGTAGCCGAAGGCGCCCCGGTAGTAGTGGGCCGCCTGCTTGGCGTTGCCGACGTAGAACTCGATAAAGTCGGTGCCGTTGATCGGGAAGGTGTCGACGGCGCGGGAGGCGGGGGCGGAGGCGGTCTCTGTCATGCCCGAAAGATATCCCCGGCGTCGGGTCTCCACTACCCGACCGGCTCGCGCCTCCTCGAGTATTCCGCGCATCTTGGCGAAGAGATCGGCGGCGGCAAAGGGCTTCTGCAGGAACGGATCCGCATGCCCCACCCGTCGCTGCCCCCGCCCTCGCGGCGCGAGGTCTCGAACCGGAGCTCGCCGCCCTCTGCGCGTGGCGGCGCCCGGCCAGCTCGGCCCGTGGCCCGGGACGTGCGAGCGAACAGCCCCGCCCGCGGGGCTCGGCCATATGGACTGGGGGAAGCCTCGGCGGTAGCGTCCAGTAGCGGGATTCGGATGGTGATCGAGGCCACGGCATGAACGACGGTGTCGGACATCTCTTCGAAACGTACCACGACTCGCTCGTCCGCATGCTCTACCGCCGGACCGGCGACCGCGACCGGGCGGAGGAGCTGGCACAGGAAACCTTCGCGCGCGCGGTCGCGGCGCCGCCCCGGAACCCGCGGCCCTGGCTCTTTGCCGTGGCCCTCAACCTGGTGCGCGAGGATGGACGGCGTTCGGTGCGGCAGGGGCGGCGGTTGCAGTTGCTCAAGGCGGAGCTCGATGACCGGCCCGTGCCCCCGCCGGACGTGGAGCTCGAGCGGCGCGAGACCGCTGCGCGGGTGCGCACGGCGCTCGGCCGGCTTACGGAGAGGGATCGCGAGGCACTGTTGCTCAGAGCGGAAGGGTTCGGCTATGACGAGATCGCCGAGACGCTTGGCCTCGCGCGCGGCGCGGTAGGCACGACCCTCGCCCGCGCGCGGCGCCGGCTGGTCGAGGCGTATCACGAGACGGAAGGGCAGGCGCAGCATGCCGCACGTTGACGAGGGAACGCTGCACGCGCTGCTCGACGGCGAGCTGGAGCCGACCGAGGTGCAGCAGGTTCAGACCCACTTCGCGACCTGCCCCACCTGCGCGGCCCGGCTCGACGAGGCGCGCCAGATATTGGCCGAGACCGAGCGTCTGCTCAAGGCCATCGAGTCTCCGATGGAGGATCGGCCGGCGGACGATCGGTCGCCTGCCGCGCACTCCGAGCCGCGTGTCGCGACGCCGCCCGACACCTGGTCGTTCGACAGCGGCAGCTCTTCGATTCCCGGCGACCCGGTGGTGTACGTCCCCGACAATCCCGCGCCGGTCGACATCCGCCGGCAGCGGAATCGGCTCATCGCGTGGGCTGCCGGGATTGCCGTGGTGGTGGGCGCCGGAGGTTGGGGTGTCAAGGCGGCGCTGGCACCGGCGCCAGGCCCGGGGGAGCTGCGGCTTCGTCCCGAGGAGTTTCAGAGCGCGCCGGGAGCCGCCGCCGCGGCCGGTGCGCTCGCGGACAGCGCATCGCCCACCGAGCGCGCGGCCGCCGTGCTCGATTCCATGCGCGCGCTCGCGATGGCGGAAGGGGCGGACTCGGCGGCGCCGGCAAATGCGAACGCGGCAGCGGCAAAGACGGCAGCGAAGACGCCAGCGCCGCAGCCCAAGTCGGCTGCTCCCGCAGAGACGCCGCCGCCACAGAAGCAGCTTGCCGCGGCGCCCACCCCCAAAGCCCCGGCAAAGGACGCTGCGCCGGAAACGAAAGCGCCGGCGACGGAGCCGAAGCCGGCCGCGGCCGAGTCGGCCGCAAGCGCCGGCAATACCTCCGGCGACACATCCACCTCCGCGGCGTCGCCAGACGACTCCACCAACGAGCCGGCCGCCGGCGCCGCTGCCGGCGACCCCAACGCGGGCGACAGCGCCGCGGGGGTGCGCGCCGTGCGCGACCGCGCCGCCGAAGCCACCCGTGCGCTCGACCGGCAGAGAGCGGAGGAGCAGAGCGCACGTGCGCTCGCGGCCATCGACGCCGAGCGGAAAGCGGCCGCGGAGCGCGCCCGGCGCGACAGCATCGCGGTGGCCAGCCGTGCGGCCGCGGCGCGGGCGCCGGCGCCGGCGCCCGTGCCCGCGGCGCCCACCATCGATCAGCGCGCGCAGGTGTACGATCGCATCGGCCTCGACGAAGCGGCCCGCCTCCTGGGCGGCCCGCTGCACGCGATCGATGCCGTCGGTGTCACCCGCCGGCTGGTCGGGCTGGCGCCGGGGAAGAGCGTGCCGGGCGCGGACCCCGATCGGCCGGTGGTGCGCGCCGTGTACCAGGATCCGAGCGGGCATCTGCTCTATCTCGATCAACAGCGGGTGAGCGCGGCGGAGGCGAGCCGGCTGCCGGCCTCGCCGGAGACGGGACCCGGCGGCTCGCAGCGCTGGGTCACGGGGTCCGTGTTGCTCCAATTGCACGGCGATGCGACTTCAGACTGGCTCTCTACGCTCGCGCGCGAGGTGCGCTGACCGCCATCACACAACGGCCGCGTCGAGCACCTCGCGCACCCGCTGCACGAATTCCTCGGAGGTGAACGGCTTCTGCATCACCACCAGGTCGGCATCGGCGCCGCCGCGCCTGAGCAGCTCCTGGCTGGTGTAGCCCGAGATGAAGATCACGCGGAGGTCGGGCCGGCGCCGCCTGAGCCGCTCGGCAAGCTCGGGGCCGCTCATCTCGGGCATCACGACATCGGTCACGAGTAGATGGATGGCCCCGGGCCACTTTTCGACCTCGAGCAGCGCGTCGCGTCCGTGCCGCGCCTCGAGCACCTGGTAGCCGTAGCGGGCGAGCACTTTTCGCAGCAGCTCGCGCACGCCTTCTTCATCCTCCACCACCAGCACCGTCTCGGTCCCCGCGAGTGCCGCGGCGGACGGCTCGGCCGTCGACTCGTCGCCCTCGGCGAGGGGGAGGATGATTTTGAGCGTGGTGCCCCGCTCCGGCTCGGTCACCACGCGGACCACGCCGCCGTGCTGCTTCACGATGCCGCACGCGATCGAGAGGCCGAGCGCCGAGTCGGGCGAAGGTGCCGCGCGAAGTGGCGCGCCGGTGTCGCGCATGGTAAGCACGGCGTAGTGGCCGGGCATGAGGAGCCTGCCCTTGCCCACGCCGCTCACCCGGCGCTCGGAGGTCTCGATCGTGAGCTCGCCGCCGTCAGCCATCGCCTCGCGCGCGTTCAGCACGAGCGTGAGCAGCACCTGCTCGAGCTGGGCCCGGTCGGCGAAGACGCGCCCGAGGCGGGGTGAGAGCACGGTGGCGAGCCGCACCTCGGCACCGACCAGCCGCTGCATCAGCGTCTCCAGCTCGACGATCATCGCGTTGAGATCGAGCAGCGCGGGCTCGCGCGTCTCGTGGCCGGCGAAGGCGAGGAGCTGGCGCGTCAACACCGCGCCCCGCTCGGCCGCGCGGCCGATCTCCATCGCATCGTGGCGGCGCGCATCGGCGGGCTCCAGGTCGCGGAGCAGCAGGTCGCTGTAGCCCTGGATCGCGGTGAGCACGTTGTTGAAGTCGTGCGCGATGCCGGCGGCGAGCCGCACCACCGCCTCTCTGCGCTGCGCCTGCCGCAGCTGGTCTTCGGTGGCGTGCAGCGCGGCGAGCGCGCGGGTGCGCTCGGTGACGTCGGTGGCGAGCGCCAGGCGGGCGCGCGTGGCGCCGAGCGTCAGCTCGTGCGAGACGATCTCGACGTCGACCACGCTGCCGTCGTGCCGCCGGTGCTGGGTGAGCGCCACGCCCGGACGCCGGGCGCTGCCCCACTCGAGCGATGGGAGCAGCATCGTGAGATCGCCGTTCGGACCCGCGGGGTGCAGGTCCATGATCGTCATCGCGAGCAGCTCCTCGCGCGCGTAGCCATAGAAATGGATCGCGGCGTCATTCACCTCGAGTATCGCGAGCGTCTCCACGTCGAAGATCCACATCGGCCGCGGGTGGGCCGCGAACAGCAGCCGCTGGCGCTCGTCGGCCGCCGCGCACGCGCGGGCGAGCCGCCCATGCCCGAGGGCGAGTGCTACGCGTTGCGCGATCTCGCTTGCGTCCCTGAGATCGGCGGCGTCGAACTCGTCGGCGGCGCCGGCGCCGAGCCAGCCGCCGCGCGCGCGGCCCAGGAGGAGCCGGCCGAGCCGGTGGCCGCCGGCCACGAGCGGCAGCGACAGGATCGCGGCCGGGGCCAGGCGCTCGGCCAGGTTCGCGTCCTCGCCGTCGCGCGAGCGCGCGCGGACCGCGTCGCGGGTGAGATTGAAGCGGCGCGGCGCGTTGGGGGCGCCCCCTGCGGCTGCGTCAGAGGCTGCGCCATTCGCATTGCCGCCATTCACCACCCCGTTCAGAGCGGCGCCGTTCGCGCTCGCACCATCTGCGGCCGCGCCGACCGCGCCCGCCCCGCCCACTCCGCCGTCAGGCCAGCCACGCGCGCACAGCGTCCGGACCAGCAGCTCGTGCGCGCCGCTCTTGTGCGCGGCGGCGGCCGCCTCCATCTCGCCGTGGGCGCCGGCGACCTGGATCATGCACCAGTCGCCGAGCAGCGGTACCACCGCGCGCGCCACGCTCTGCAGGGCGTCCTCGGCGTCGCCGCTCAGCGCGAGCCGCGCGGTGATCTCATGCTGGAGCGCGTGGCGGCGCGCGAGCCGCTCGAGCGCCGGCCCCGCGCGCCGCGAGCGCGTCCGGTCACCCTGCCGGCCCGTGAGCACCGCGATGGCCGGCGTCGCGAAGGCGAGCGCGGCGAGGCTCATGAAGCCTTCGGACGTGTAATGGAAGAGTCCCGGCCATGGTTCGGCAAAGTAGTGCGCGCCATACACCAGCGTCACGAGCGCGCTGATGAGCGCGGGTTGCAGGCCGCCCGCGAACCCGGCGTACGCCACCGTGAGAAGGAGCAGCGGAGTGGGATTGGGGATGAGGCCGTTGAAGCGCGCGACCAGATCGAACGCGATCGCGACGGCAAGCGTGAGCAGCGGCCCGGTGATGCTGAGGCCGATGCGCCGCCACTCGGGCTCGGGGTCCGTCCATGCCCGTATCGAGCCCGAGATGCTCGGCGGCCGGGCGACGAGCGAGATGCTCTCCAGCGGCGTGGCTGCGTGGTTCGCCATGGTTGGGGAAGTGTTCGGGTCGGCGGGCGGAATCGCTGTGATGCGCCGCACACCAAGCGCGCCGCACGCGGGCGTGTCGCTCAGCGCGATGCGGCCCGCGCGAGGCTCCACTTGAGCGCGGGCGGCGTCACCAGCGTCGTCACCATGACCATGATGACGACGGCGGAGTAGGTGCCGGCGTCGACCACGGGCTCGCCGCCCACCGACAGGGTAAGGCCGATGCTCGCGAAGATGAGGCCGACCTCGCCGCGAGGGATCATGCCGAGGCCGATGCTGAGCGCGTCGAGCCGGGTGCCGAGCACGCCGAGGCTGCACGCCTGCTTACCGATGATCGCCGCGATGGTGAGCAGCGCGGCGAGGCCGAGGACCTCCACCCGCGCGAAGGCCCCGAGGTCCACCCGCATCCCGATGAGCACGAAGAACACCGGCACGAGGAAGGCGGAGATCGGCTGGATCAGGTGCTCCAGCTCGTGCTCGCCCCGCTCGGTAAAGTCGCGGTAGTGCACCGCCTCGAGAATGAGCCCCGCGGCGTAGGCGCCCACGATCGGCGCCAGGCCGATGACCGACGCGAGATACGCGATGACGAAGCAGGTGCTGAGCGCGGTGGCGAGGAGGACGCCCTGCCCGCGCAGGCGCGACGCGATCCGGAAGAGCCGCGGCGAGAGCACGACGCCCAGCCACAGCGCAAGCGCGAGAAAGACGAACGCCTTGCCGAAGATGAACCCGACGTCGCCGAGGGAGAGCGCGGTGCCGGCATCGGCCGCCGCGATGATGCCCGCCACCACCGCAAGGATTACGAGGCCAAGGACGTCATCGATGACCGCGGCGCCCAGGATCACCCGCGCCTCGGGCGTCGTGGCGCGGCCCAGGTCGCGCAGCACCCGCGCGGTGATGCCGACGCTCGTGGCGGTGAGCGTGGCGCCCAGAAAGGCGTGGGCGTATGCGCTCTCCTCCGGCAGCACGAGATGCCCCACCCACCACCCCAGCAGCCACGGCGCCACCACGCCGAGCACCGCCACAACGAGCGAACGCGCGCCCACCTGCATCATGTCGCGCACCGTCGACTCGAGCCCCACTTCGAACAGGAGCACGATCACGCCGAGCTGCGCGAGGATGTTGAGACCCGCATTCTCCCGCATCGGCTCGAACCAGTGGACGCCGGCGTAGCCGATGTTGCCGAGCACGATGCCGACGAGCAGCTCGCCGAGCACCGCGGGCTGCCCGATCCGCTCGGCCAGGTCGCCGCCGAGCTTCGCGCTCACCAGGATGACGGCGAGCCCGATCAGCACTGCAGTGACCGGATCGGGGTGCGGCATGGCGCGAACGATCGCGGGCGTCGGCGGAGCCGACGCTCAGCGGGTCACGAGTCCCGGCGCGGCGGACACGTGCACCATCTGCGTCTGCTTCGTGTGCCCGAAGGTGAGCGTCACCTTGTACTCGCCGGCAGCGACGGGCCGGTCGGCCCGGTCCCCGCCGTATTCGGTCAGGACGTCCTTGGTGGGCCGCAGATTCCAGTTGACCCGGCCGAACCCGGGTGTGCCTGGCGCCTTGAGGTTGGCGACCGGCTGGTCCTCCGAATTGGTGATCGCGATTTTCACGTCGTCGCCGGTGTAACGCCGCACGTACCAGGTGAGGATCGCGCCCTCGGGAGGATTCTTGCCGCGGAACACCGCGTCGCCCGCGCTCTCCTCCCAACCCGGCAGGAGATAGCGTGCCGTCGCCGGGCGGATGCTGAACAGATGCGCGTCCTCACGCCGCACCTCGGGCGTGAACTCCTCGAGGGGACGGATGTCGTCGAGGATATAGATGCTGCGGCCGTGTGTGGCGATGAGCAAATCGAGATCGCGCGGGTGGATCAGGATGTCGTCGACAGCGACGGTCGGCAGCTTGCCGATCCTGAACCAGCGGCCGCCGCGGTCCACGCTTGCCCAGAGCGCGAACTCGGTGCCGGCAAAGAGCAGACCGGGGTTGTTCGGATCTTCGCGCACCACCTTGACGGGGCCGCCGTCGGGAAGGTTCGCGGAAATGCTCTGCCACGTCTTGCCGCCATCCGCCGTGCGGAAGAGATACGGCGCGTAGCGGCCGGTGCGGTGGCCGTCGATGGCGACGTAGGCCACCTGCGGGTCGTGCGCGCTCGCCTCGATGCGCGAGATCCAGAGTCCCTTCACCGCCGCGGGAAGCGTCGGCGTGAGATCGATCCACGCGGCGCCGTCGTTTTCCGTCTTCCACAGCTTGCCGTCGTCGGTGCCGGCCCAGAGCAGCCCCTGCTTCACCGGCGATTCGGCCAGCGCGAAGACGACGCCGAACTCTTCGGCGCCGCTGCCGGTGGCGGTCATGCGCGAGAGATCGCGGGTCGAGAGATCGCCGCTGATCTCGGCCCAGTCGTCACCGCGGTTGGTGAACTTGAAGACCCGGTCCGCGCCGTAGTAAAGGACTTTCGGGTCGTGCACGCTCTGGATGACCGGCGAGCTCCAGTGATAGCGGAAGGTCGGTGAGCCCTCGGTGGGCGACGGCTTGATGAGCTTCTCCTGGCCGTTGCTCAGATTGATCCGGAAGACGAACCCCTGCTGCGACTCCGCGTACACAATGTTGGAGTCGGTGGCGTCGAAGAGGCAGTAGGAGCCGTCGCCGCCGCCGATCTGAGTCCAGTCGCCGTTGCGGATGCCGTCCTTGGTGCCGGTGGCGCTCGGCCCTACCCAGTTGGTGTTGTCCTGCAGGCCGCCGCAGATCCGGTACGGCACGCTCCGGTCCACGTTGATGCGGTAGAACTCACCGGCCGCCATGCGGGACTGGAAGCCCCAGCCCTCGCCGCCATTCACGCTCTGGTAAAGGCCGCCGTCCGTGCCGAGGAGCAGCCGCTTGGGGGTCGTCGGGTCGATGGCGAGCGCGTGGTTGTCCGAGTGGACATTCTTGAATCGGTCCTCCCGCCAGTGCTTGCCGCCGTCGTCGGAGACGTGGAGCATGAAACCGAGGACGTAGATCCGCTGGTCGTTGGACGGATCGATGCGGATCTGGCTGAAATAGAAGGGACGCGGATCGAGCTGGCTCATCCGGGTCCACGAGGTGCCGCCGTCGTCGGAGCGGAACGTGCCGCCGGCCTTGCTGTTCGGATCGTCAATGTCGGAGGTGCCGAGCGCGTCGCTCTGCACCACCGCGTAGACGATCTTCGGATCCTTGGCGTAGACCGCGAGCCCGATGCGCTGGGTGCGCGCGGGCAGGCCGCCGCCGAGCTTGGTCCAGGTGGCGCCGCCGTCGGTGCTCTTGAAGATGCCGCCGAGGTCCTTGCCGTCGGTGGCGTCCGCGCCGGCATCGAAGCGCCAGGGATAGCGGCGGCGGGCGTAGAGCGCGGCATACAGAACGTCGGGGTTGCTCGGGTCGATCGCGAGGTCGCCGCAGCCCACGCGATCGTCGTAGGGTTTGGGCGCGGCCAGCACGCGGGTCCAGGTGGCGCCGGCGTCGATCGTCTTGTAGCAGCCGCGTTCGCCGCCGGGCACCCAGAGATCGCCCATGGCGGCGACCCACGCGGTCTTCGGATCGGTCGGGTGCACCACGACGCGCGCGATCGTCTTGCTGCTCTTGAGCCCGACGTTGCTCCAGGTGGCGCCGCCGTCGGTGGAGCGGTACACGCCGTCGCCCCAGCTCGAGCTGTTGCGGTCGTTCGCCTCGCCGGTGCCCGCCCAGATCACTTTCGCATCGGACGGCGCCACGGCGAGCGCACCGATCGCCGCGACCGACTGCTTCTCGAAGATCCCCTTGAACGTCTGCCCGTTGTCGCTCGTCTTCATGACGCCGCCGGTGCCGAGGCCCACGTAGTACGTCCACGGGTCGGTGGGATCGAGCGCGATAGCGGCGACACGACCGCCCATCACCGCGGGCCCGATGGCGCGCGCCTGGTAGCTCTCCGGCACCACCAGCGTATCGAGCGCCGAGTCGCCCACCGCGGAGGCGCCGGGCGCAGGCGTGGCGCGCTCGGTGGTCGGCTTCGCCTTCCCGGATTTCGGTTTGCTGGGCTTGGTCTGCTGGGCGGTGAGGGCGAGGGGAGCGGCGAGGGTGGTACACGCGAGAAACAGCACGGACCAGACGTGGCGCATGAAGACCTCGAGATCGGAGCTATCGTGAGAACGCGCGAGTAACGCGCGCCATGACGCGGCGTGAGCCGGAGAACGTGGTGCAGCGCGGACCATACGTCAAGCCAAGCCCCCGGGTTTCGCCGGCCGGCGGGAGGGGCTGCGCGATGTGACGCCACCGCTTGAGCCGTCTTCCGGCGCGGCCTACCCTCGTACGCCATGGCAACTGTTCCCTCACCCGAGCGGCCCGAGGCAGGGCGCAACGCGAACGCGGTCGGCCCGCGCGGGCTCACGTGGCGCTGGGTGCCGCCGCTCGCCGCCGCGCTCGCGCTCGGGATCGGGCTCCTGTTCGCGGTGCGCGTGCTGGTGCGGCCGATTGCGATCCTGCTGCTCGCCATCACCGTGGGCGAGGCGCTGGCCCCGATCGTCGAGCGGCTCGCGCGCCGGATGCACCGCAACCTCGCGATCGCGCTCGTGTACGTTGTCCTGGGCCTCGGGCTGGGCCTCATCGGATGGCTCACGGTACCGACGCTCATCGCGCAGGCGCGCGAGGTGGTGAGCCGTCTGCCCGAGCTCCTGGCCCACGTGCAGGCGCTCACGGTGCGGCTGGACCGCGCGATGGGCACCCACATCGGCGAGGCCGCGAAGGCGCAGCTCGGGAACGCGGGCCCATCGATCCTGGTGGCGCCGCTCAAGCTCGCGTCGTCGCTCCTCGAGCTGCTGGCCGTGATGTTTCTCTCGATTTATTGGCTGGTCGGCACGCCGGCGCTCCGGCGGTTCGCGCTCTCCCTGGTTCCCCCGGGCTCGCGCTACCCGGCGGCAGTCGTCCTCGCCGAAATGGCGACGGCGATGGGCGGCTACGTGCGCGGTGCCGCGATCAACGCGGTCATCATGGGCACGCTCGCCTATGTGGGCCTGCTCGCCATCGGGGTGAAGTATGCGCTGGTGCTCGGCCTGCTCACGGCGCTCGGGGAGCCGGTGCCGTACCTGGGGCCGATCGTCGCCGGGATTGCCGTCGCCCTCACGGCGCTGCTGCAATCGCCGGCCAAGGCGCTGCTCGCGATCGCCCTCTTCACCGTCCTGCAGCAGCTCGAGGGCCACATCCTCACGCCGAACATCATGGGCCGCGAGACCCACACCTCGCAGGCGCTGGTGATCTTCGCGCTCCTCGCCGGCGCCACCGTCGGCGGGCTGCTCGGCGCCATCGTCGCGATCCCCGTCGCGGGGGCGTTGCAGGTATTCGTGCTCCGGGTCCTGGCACCGGCCATCCGGCGGCGCACCGGCGCCGCCGCTCCCGGGCCCAAGGGGCATGCGTAGGCCCGGCCGGCCCGACGAGCGCTTCCGCGATACGGTGCGGCGCGCCTTTGCGGAATTTCTCGGGCTGCCGACGCTCATCGTGATCGCGTTCCTCGCGGTTGCGATCGGCTCGTACGTGCTGGACCGCGGCTCCGCCGGTTCGAGCGATCCGGTGCGCCGGGCGCTCGAGCGCCACCTCTTCCGCAGCCCCGAGGCGACGCGCAATCTGCTCGGCACGGTGGCCGGCGGCATCATCACCGTCACGTCGATCACGATCTCGCTCCTGCTCGTGGCCATCCAGCAGTCGGCGAGCACGATGACCGCGCAAGTGTTCGACCAGTTCCTGCGGCGCAAGGCGAACCAGTTCTGCTTCGGCTTCCTGGTGGGGCTCGCAGTCTTCGCGCTCATCACGCTGGCAACGGTGACGCCCGGATTCACGCCGGTCTACGGCGGCACGATGACGCTCCTGCTCACCGCCGTGGCGCTGCTGCTGCTCATCTTCCTCATGTACATCAGCGTGAACCAGATGCGGCCGGCCGTGATCGTCGCGTCGGTGCACGACCACACGATCGCCGCGTGGGCCGGGGAGCGCGCGGCGCTCCGGCGGGTGCGGCGCACGCCGGCGCGGCTCGACGCGCGGGCCGAGCCGGTGCACGCGGACCGGCACGGCTTCGTGACCCACCTCGATTTCGACGCGATGGCGCGCGCGGCCGAGGCGGCCGGCAAGGGGGCCGAGGTGTCGCTGCGGGTGCTGATCGGGAGCTTCGTGAGCTTCGGCGACGCCGTGGCCGAGCTGCGCGGCGCGGAACCCTCCAAGGCGGAGGCGGCGCGCGGGGCCGTACGCCGCGCCATCCGGCTGGAGCGGAAGCGCGATTTCGAGACCGACGCCTGCTACGGCATCCTGCAGCTCGAGACCATCGGCTGGACCTCGGTGTCGAGCTCGAAATCCAATCCGATGCCGGGCATCCTCTGCATCCACGCGCTGCGGGACCTGCTGGCGCGCTGGTCGGACGAGCACGGAAACGCGGAGGCCGAGCGGGAGGCGGCGGCGCGCGAGCACCCGCCGCTGCCGGTGGTGTACGACGACGAGCCGTTCGACCCGGTCTTCGACGCGCTGGAGTCGCTCGGCGTTGCGGCCTCCGAGTCGATGCAACACCAGACGCTGGCCGAGATTCTGGAAGCGCTGGCGGTGACCTACGCGCGGGTGCCGATCGCCTGGCGCCCCCGCGCCAACGCGATGGTGCTCCGGCTCCTCTCGACGCTCGGCGACCACGTGCTCACCGCCAAGCTCGAGACCGCGGTGAGCCGGCTCGGCACCGCGTTGCGCGAGGCCGGCGAGCTCACGACCGCGGCGGCGCTCCGGGACGCGGCCGACGAGCTCGCGGCCTCGGTGGGCCACCTCGGCGCGCGCTCGACCCGGGGTGAGAGCTAGCGCCGGTCGCGCGGGCTCTTGCCGGCGGTGCCGGCGCGCCGTACACTCTCCGCGTCGCGCCGCACCCGCCCCCCGCACAAGGAGACTCCGATGGGACTCATGCACATCGTGTGGTCGATCATCGTCGGCTTCATCGTGGGCCTCCTGGCCCGCGCCCTGCTGCCCGGGGCGGACCACATGGGCGTCCTGGCGACGATCGTCGTGGGCATCGTGGGCTCGCTGATCGGCGGATTCATCGGGCGGCTCATGTCGAAGCCGGCGCCGGGCGCGCGCTTCCACCCCGCCGGCTTTTTCATGTCGATCGTCGGCGCGGTGGTGCTGCTGATCATTCTGCGCTTCGCGCGCTAGACGCTGCGTGCGGCGGAGCGCCGCATCGCGTCACGTGCGCGTCACTCTGCCCCGCGTGATTCGCGCCGGAACACGGCGAGCACGAGGTCACCGAGCGCGTAGGTGATCGAGAGCCGGTTCGGCAAGGCGGACCAGAGCCGGGCGAGCGGAACCCGCTTGCTCGTGGGCGCGTAACGCAGCATATGCCAGGCGGGCGGCGGGAAGAGCGCCGCGAGCGCGCGCCGGGTGTAGTAGTAGGGCACGAACGGCGGGTCCCACTGGTGCCAGCGGGAGCGGAGGAGGCGAGCGACGAGCGATCGGTAGTCCCAGGTCTCCAGTATCACGCATCCGCCCGGCCGCACCACGCCCTCGAGGCGGCGCACGACGGCGCGGGGCTCAGTGAGGTGCTCGAAGACGTTGAATGCCGTGGCGACGTCGACCTGATCCGGCAGCAGCGTGGCGTCGAGAAAGGCCGCGCGCTCGACTTCGAGCCCGAGAGTCTGCGCCGCGTAGGCCGCCGCGTATTCGCTTACGTCGCAGCCGAAGGTCCGGCAGCCCCGGTGCCGCGCTTCGTCGAGGAAAAAGCCGGCCGCGCAGCCGATGTCGAGCACTGAGCAGGGGAGCGGCGTGAACTCGGCGATCGTATCCAGATAGCGCCGGGCCTGCTCCCGGTGGGTGGCGGCGTCGGCCACGTAGTCGGCGTACTCGACTCCGCCACCCGTGAAATACGGCGCCGAGTAGTGGCGCTCGATTTCGTGCGGGGCGGGCTCGGTGGGACTGAAGACGAGATCGCAGGAGGCGCACCGGAGCAGTGCGTGCCGGCCGGCTGCCGGGTAGCGCGCGAGCGCCGCGCCGCCGCACACCGGGCAGCCGAGCGGCGGAGCCGGGCCGTTCACGGGCGATCGGGGGCGCCGGCGGCGCCGGCGGCCACGAACCCCGCGGCGGCACCGAACCGCGCGCCCCGCCGCTCCGGGCCGAGCGCCGCCATCGTGGCGGCAAACGCAAAGACCACCAGCGCGGTGAGCGCCATCGAGTGCGCGTAGCTCGTGTGCGCGGCAAAGAGCGCCTCGACGTACACTACCGAGCTCGCCACCAACACCCCGCATTGATAGGCGAATCCGGGCAGGAACCCGCGCACCGCGTCGGGCGCCAGCTCGGTGATGTGCGCCGGAATGACCCCCCACGCGCCCTGCACCATGAACTGGAGGAGGAACGCGCCGGCCACGAGCAGCGGCACGCCCGGCGCAAAGGCCCAGAGCGGCACCACGAGCATCGCGAGAAGGAGCGCCACGACGATCGCGCGCCGGCGGCCGATCCGGTCGGACGCAAAGCCGAACGCGATGCCGCCGATGATGGCGCCCACCATCGAGATCGCGGTCACCGCCGCCTGGCCGCGGGGCAGGAAGCCCCACTCGCGCTTAAGGAAGGTGGGATACATGTCCTGGGTGCCGTGCGAGGCGAAGTTCATTCCCGCCATGAGCAGCGTGAGATAGACGAAGAGCTTCCAGTTGGCGGCGATGGCGCGCCCGAGATCGCTCCAGCCCGCGGCCCGCGAACGCTTCCACACCTCGGACTCGGTGACGCGCGCGCGCACGTAGATCGCGAGCAGCGCCGGCAGCCCGCCCAGGACGAACATCGGCCGCCAGCCCCAGCGCGGAAACACCACCGCGTAGCAGAGCGCCGCCAACAGGTAGCCGAACGCATACCCTTCCTGCAACAGTCCCGAGAGCACGCCCCGCCGCCCGCTCGGCGCCTTCTCCATGGCGAGCGAGGCACCCACACCCCACTCACCCCCCATGCCGATGCCGAAGAGCGCGCGCAGCACGAGAAAGCTCGCGAAGCTCGGCGCGAATCCGGTGAGCACCTCGACGAGCGAGTAGAACACCAGGTTGAGCATGAGCGGCCGGCGGCGGCCGTAGCGGTCGGCGAGGAGGCCGAACACGAGCGCACCGACGGGGCGGAACGCGAGCGTGAGCGTGATCGCGAGCGCCACCTCGACATCTGTCCGGCCGAACTCGCGGCCGATCGCGCTCAGGGCGAAGACGACGAGAAAGAAGTCGAAGGCGTCCAGGGTCCAGCCCAGAAAGGCGGCAAGGACGGCGGGGCGATGGGACATGGGCTCCTGATGACAGGCGGACAGGCGGACGGGCGGACAGGGTGCCAGAGAAGATCACTGCGCTGGGGCGAGGCGGAAAGGGGGAGCGGGGGCTCCGCCGACAAGCA
>DASUJH010000025.1 GCA_036279355.1 Gemmatimonadales bacterium | reverse complement strand
GAAGGTGCGAATGATCGGGCGCCCCGATCCCGACCTCATCTCGACCTCGTATGTCGAGCGGAGTAACCTGACGCTGCGGATGCAGAATCGCCGATTCACGCGCTTGACCAACGCCTTCAGCAAGAAGGCGGTGAATCACGCACATGCGGTGAGCCTCTTTTTCCTGTACTACAACTACTGCCGGCCCCACCAGACGCTGACCGCCGCCGGGCACGGGAGCAAGACGACGCCCGCGATGGCGGCCGGCTTGACCGATCAGGTCTGGACCGTGAAGGAGATCATCGCGCGGATGGACCCCGCGAAGCCGTTACAATGAAAACCGGACACTACCGGCGGTGATTCCCGGGCTTGACAAGCGCGGCTGGGGGCCGCATTAATTCCCGCCATGATGCATAGCGCTCACCTGGCCATGTGTTGTTGTCGCTCGCGGAGCCCTGTCGAACCGCGCGCGGCACGTATGCCCACAGGCTCAGGCTAGCGTACCGCTCGTTTACCGGTCCCGACGGCTCCGCCCCTTTGGCGTAGCGGAGCACCACGGGACCTCACGCGACTCGCAAGGCCCGGGATCCGCTCCCGGGCCTTTTTCTTTTCTGGAGCGCGCACACGGCATGACGGCACCGATCACCCGCGATCAGGTCCTCAAGCGCAATTCGATCGAGCGGCTCAAGGCCGAAAAGTTTCCGCTCGACATCCTGCACGAGTTCCCCGAGCTCGCGACCCGGAGCTACGAGAGCGTGCCGGAAGAGGACATCGTGCGCTTGCAGTGGTACGGCCTGTACCACGACAAACCGAAGACCGGGTACTTCATGATGCGGGTGAAGATCCCGGGCGGGGTGCTGACGCCGGCGAGGCTCAGGACGATCGGCGCGCTGTCGGTGCGCTACGGGCGCGGGTACGGCGAGCTCACGACCCGTCAGAATGTTCAGCTCCACTGGATCGAGCTGCGCCACCTGCCGGAGATTTTCGAGACGCTCGGTCGGGCGGGCTTCACGATGGCGGGCGGCTGCGGCGACACGGTGCGAAACGTCACCGGTTGCCCGGTGTCCGGCATCGATCCCGGCGAGTTGTTCGACGTGGCGCCGGTGCTCCGCGAGGTGGCCGCGTTCTTTTACGGCAACCGCGAATACTCCGACCTGCCGCGCAAGCACAAGATCACGCTCGCCGCGTGCCCCCATCAGTGCAACCTGCCGGAGATGCACTGCATCGCGCTGGTCGGCGCCATGCGCAATGGGCGGCCGGGGTTTGCCGTGCGGGTGGGCGGCGGACTCTCGACGGTGCCGCGCATCTCGCGCGACCTGGGTGCGTTCGTCGACGCCGATCTCACCATTCCCGCGCTTCGCGCAATTGTGGACGTCTGGAAAGGGACGCCCAAGTACCGGATGTCCCGGGTCAAAGCGCGGCTCAAGTTCATGATGGACGACGTGGGGCCCGAGCCGTACCGCGCCCAGGTCGAGGAGCGGCTCGGCTTCCGGCTTCCGGACCTGGCGGCGCCGGCACCCCTCCCCGGCGAGCACGGGAGCGGCGTACATCCGCAGCGGCAGCCGGGGCTCGCGTGGATCGGGGTGCCGGTGCCGGTAGGGCTCATCAGCGGCGAGCAACTCCTGCGTGTGGCCGATGTGGCCGAGAAGGCGGGCGCCGAAATCCGGCTCACGCGGGAACAGAACTTCATTCTGGCCAACGTGCCGGCCGCCGCGGTAGACCGGGTGGTGGCCGACGTCTCCGAGCTCGGCTTTCCACTCGGCGTGAACCGGGTGCGCGCGGTAAGCATTGCGTGCACCGGGTCGCCGCTCTGCAACTACGCGGTGGCGCTCACCAAGCCCCGGTTGGCCGCGTTGCTCGATCACCTGGAGTCGGTGTTCGGCGAGGCCGCGTCGGGTCTCCGCATCCATCTCGACGGCTGCCCCCACGCCTGCGCGCACCACTGGACCGGCGACATCGGCCTCCAGGGCACCACGCTGCGCGAGCGGACCGCGAGCGGAGAGAAGCAGGAGGGCTACGACATCTACCTGCGCGGCGGCCAGGGCGTGCGCGCGGCGATCGGGCTGCCGGTCGTGAAGCGGGTAGCGGCGGAGCTGGTCAACGGGCACGTCGAGCGGCTCGTGCGCTTCTGGCTCGCCGAGCGCGAAGCGGGAGAGGCGTTCGCGGCCTTTGCCGATCGACAACCGGACGAGGCGCTGATTGCGGCGGCTACCGAGCGGCCGATCGACGAGGTGCGCGCCGAGCTGCGCCCGCGAGCGCGGCGCGGCGAGGGGAAAGCCGCGGACGCCATCAGCGATCCCGCAGGAGAGCCCGCCAATGTCTGACGCTCCCGATCTGCTCGACGACGTCGAAGCAGGCGAGCTGGCCGTCGAGTACGACGATCAGCCGCCGGAGGCGGTCCTCGCCTGGGCGCTCGAGCGCTACGGCTCGCGGGTGGCGCTCTGCACCAGCTTCCAGGCCGAAGGGATGGTGCTGCTCGACATGGCGTGGCGGATCGACCCCGCGGTCCGGGTGTTCACCATCGACACGGGGCGCCAGTACCAGGAGACCTACGATCTGGTCGACGCCGTGCGCGAGCGGTACGCGATTCCCATCGAGATCTACGTGCCCGATGCCGGTGAGCTGGAGGCCATGACCAGCCGCCACGGCGTCAATCTCTTCTATCGGGCGGTGCCGCTCCGGCTGCACTGCTGCCAAGTGCGCAAGGTGCGCCCGCTGCAACGCGTTCTCGATGGGCTCGACGGATGGATTACGGGACTTCGCCGGGAGACGTGGGCCAGCCGATCGAACATCCGCAAGATCGAAGTCGATCACGACCACGGCGGGATCGCCAAGCTGAGCCCTCTCGCCGACTGGACGCACGACGAGGTGTGGGAATACATCCGTGCCCGCGACGTGCCGTACCACCGGCTCTACGACCAGGGATACACCAGCATCGGCTGCGCGCCGTGCACCCGCGCCACCGCGCCGGGGGAAGACCCCCGGGCCGGGCGCTGGTGGTGGGAAACCAACGCGCCCAAGGAGTGCGGCATGCATTGCACCATCGAGACCGGCACGTTCGAACACGAGCTCGAGGTGCTCGTTCCCCATGCGGATTGACGAGAGCCTGCGCGAGGCGCTGCTGCTCGAGGCGGCGGCGCTGGGCGATGCGCTGGGCGACGCGCGGGGCGACTCGCCCGCGCGCGCGGAGTACGACGCGCTCTCCCGCGCCGCTGCGGGCGGCGAGGTGCACGACGAGCTGGCGACGCCGCTCGAGCGCCTGCTGGAGCTGGTGCTCCGCACCGGCCGGATGCGCCGGCTGCACGGCCCCGAGGCGGAGGCCGCGGCGGTGCGGCTCTACCACGCGACGCCCAGGGGCCGTGCGCTGGACGCGGAGCTCGCAGAAGTGAACGCGGCGCTCGCGGCACTCGCCGGACAGGTCGTGGCGCGGCTCGCGATCTCGGCTCGGGGGCCCGGCGCCTACGCGCTCACGATCGAAGCCGCGAGCGCCACGCTGACGCTTGACATCGCCGCCGACGGGGTCGGCGTAAAGGATGTGAGCGTCGGCGCATGAGGCCGGCGTTCCGGGCGCGCCGCATGGCGGCCACCTACACCAACATCGAGGGGAGTGCGACGTGACCACGACCAACTCCGAGCTGCTCGTCCCGCCCTACGGCGGCACGCTGGTGGACCTGCGCGCCGATGACGAGGCGCTGCCTGCGCTCCAGGCGCACGCCGGAACGCTTCCGTCGATCCAGCTCTCGGAGCGCGCGGTGTGCGACCTCGAGCTTCTCGCGGTCGGCGGCTTCTCGCCGCTCGACCGATTCGCGGGCCGGGAGGACTACCGGCGGATTCTCGATGAGATGCGGCTCGGGAGCGGGCATCTGTTTCCGATTCCCGTGACGCTGCCCGTGGAGCCCGGCCCCGGCATCGCCCTCGACCGCGAGGTCGCGCTCCGCGACGGCAAGAACAACCCGCTCGCCATCCTCACCATCGAGGAGATCTACGAGTGGGATCGCGACGAGTTCGGCCGGCGCGTCTTCGGGACCATCGACGCGAAGCACCCGCTCGTGGCCGAGAGCCGGCGCTGGGGCTCGCTCAACGTGAGCGGCGCGCTCACGGTGCTCCGCCTGCCCGTGCACCACGATTTTCAGGCGCTCCGGCTCACACCGGCCGAGGTGCGCGAGCGGCTTGCGACGTACGGCCGGGCCAACGTCGTCGCCTTTCAGACCCGGAACCCGCTGCACCGGGTGCACGAGGAGCTGACCAAGCGGGCCATCGCCGCGGTGGATGGCGTGCTGCTGCTGCACCCGAGCGTCGGCATGACCAAACCGGGCGACGTCGATCACTACACCCGGGTACGCACGTACCAGGCGCTGGCGCGCCATCACTACGAGCCGGGCCGCATCCTGCTCTCGCTGCTCCCGCTTGCGATGCGGATGGGCGGCCCGCGCGAGGCGCTCTGGCACGCAGTCATCCGGCGGAACTTCGGCGCGAATCATTTCGTCGTGGGCCGCGACCACGCGGGCCCCGGCGTGGACTCGACCGGCAAGCCCTTCTACGGCCCGTACGAGGCGCAGGAGCTGGTGCGGCGCCACGCCGACGAGATCGAGGTCGGCGTGATTCCATTCCACGAGCTCACCTATCTCCCCGACGAGCGGCGCTACGAGGAAGTCTCGAAGGTGCCGGCGGGCGTGCGCACGGCCACCATCTCGGGCACGCAGGTGCGCAACGACTATCTCAACAAGGGGCGCCGGCTGCCCGAATGGTTCACCCGGCCCGAGGTGGCGCGCGTGCTGGCGGAGGCGTATCCGCCGCGGCTCAATCACGGCGCCTGCGTCTGGTTCACCGGTCTGAGCGGCGCGGGCAAGTCGACGACGGCCGACGTGCTCTCGGCGCTCCTGCTCGAGCGCGGACGCCAGGCCACCGTCCTCGACGGTGACGTCGTCCGCACGATGCTCTCCAAGGGCCTCGGCTTCAGCCGGGAGGACCGCGACCTCAACATCCGGCGGATCGCGTTTGTGGCGGCGGAGGTGGCGCGCCACGGCGGTCTCGTCGTCTGCGCCGCAGTGAGCCCCTACCGTGCCACCCGCGACGAGGCGCGGGCGCTGGTGGGGGCGGACCGCTTCGTCGAGGTGTTCGTCGATACCCCGCTCGAGGAATGCGAGCGGCGCGACGTGAAGGGGATCTACGCGCAGGCGCGGCGGGGCGAGATCAAGAACTTCACCGGCATCAGCGATCCGTACGAGCCGCCGCTGCGGCCGGAGCTCACGCTGTCCACGACCGATGCCACGCCGGAAGAGAACGCGCGCGCGATTCTCGAGTACCTCGTTGCGCAGGGGCTCGCGCGGGCGAGCTGAAATGCATTACTACCCGGTGTTGCTCGACCTGCGCGATCGCCCTTGCGTGGTGGTGGGCGGCGGCACGGTGGCCGAGGGGAAGATCCCGGCGCTCGTGGCCGCCGGAGCGCGGGTGACTGTGGTGGCGCCGGCGCTCACGCCGGGGCTCGCCGCGCAGCACCGGGCCGGGCGGTTCGCGCATGCGGCGCGCGGGTACGCCAACGGCGATCTCGCGGGCGCGTGCCTCGCCATCGGCGCCACCGACGACGCGGCGGTGAATCACGCCGTGCACGCCGAGGCGACGCGGCGCGGCATTCTGGTGAACGTGGTGGACGATCCGCCATACTGCGGCTTCATCCTGCCGTCGATTCTCCGGCGCGGCGAGCTGGTGATCGCGGTGTCCACCTCGGGAAATGCGCCCGCGCTCGCGGTGCGGCTTCGCGAGCGGCTCGAGCGCGAGCTCGGGCCCGAGCTCGCGCGGTTTCTCGAGCTGGCGGGGTCGATCCGTGCGCCGCTCGCCGCGCGCTATCCCGACTTCCAGACCCGGCGCCGTCTCTGGTACCGGCTGGTGGATTCGGACGTGCTGGCGTTGCTTCGCGCGGGCGACGACGCGGGGGCGCGCCGGCGGATCGCGGGGATCATGGGCGTCGAGCCGGAGGGCGCCGGGCCGAGCGCCG
This sequence comes from Gemmatimonadales bacterium, assembly GCA_036279355.1. NCBI lineage: Bacteria > Pseudomonadati > Gemmatimonadota > Gemmatimonadia > Gemmatimonadales > Gemmatimonadales bacterium. Next base: position 75,881 of record DASUJH010000025.1, on the reverse strand, counting down.
TCACGCGGACGCTCACACCCGCCGATCCGCGCGCCGCGATTGCGCGCCCGCTCGGCACGGTGCACCTGGTCGGCGCCGGCCCCGGCGACCCGCGCCTCATCACCGCGCGCGGGCTCGAGCTCCTGCGCCGGGCCGACGTCGTGGTCTACGATCGCCTCGTGAGCGCAGAGCTGCTGGAGGAAGCGCCCGCCGACGCCGACTTGATTTACGTTGGCAAGGCGCCGGGCGGACACTGCATGCCGCAGGACGGCATCAACGCATTGCTCATCTCTGCGGCGCGGCGCGGGCGCGCCGTGGTGCGGCTCAAGGGCGGCGACCCGTTCGTCTTCGGGCGCGGCGCGGACGAAGCGCTCGCGTGCGCCGAGGCCGGCGTGCCGTGGGAGGTAGTGCCCGGGGTATCGAGCGCGCTCGGCGCCACGGCCTCCGCCGCCATCCCGGTCACCGCGCGCGGCACGGCGAGCGCCTTTGCCGTCGTGACCGCGCACCGTGCCGGCGATGCCGACGACGAGTTGGACTGGAAGGCGCTCGCGCGGATCGAGACGCTGGTGATCCTGATGGGTGTCGAGCGGCTGGAGGAGGTCGTCGCGCAGCTCGCCGGCGCAGGACGCGCGCTCGATACGCCGGTCGCGATCGTCGAGAACGGCACGCTGCCCGGGGAGCGCGTGACGACCGGAACCCTCGGCGACATCGCACGGCGCGCGCGGGCGGCGGACGTGCGCCCGCCGGCCGTGATCGTGGTGGGAGACGTGGTGCGGCTGCGGGCGCTGCTGCACGGCGCCGGGGCAATCGCGGGGCCGAGCCTCGATTCCCTCACGCACGAATCGGTGGCAGCCCATGTCGCCTGAACCTGCCGCGAGCGCAAACGGCTCGACGCCACCAGCCGCGATCCGGGTGGACGGCGTCACCAAGCGCTTCGGCGCGTTCGTGGCGCTGCGCGACGTGCGGCTCGACGTGCCGGCCGGCGCGCTGGTGGCGCTGCTCGGGCCATCCGGCTCGGGCAAGACGACGCTGCTTCGCGTCATCGCCGGGCTCGAGGCCGCCGACCAGGGGCGCATTCTCTTCCACGGCGAGGACGCCACCGCGCGCCACCCGCGCGAGCGGCGGGTCGGGTTCGTCTTTCAGCACTACGCGCTCTTCCGCCACATGAGCGTGTTCGAGAACGTGGCGTTCGGCCTCCGGGTGCAGCCGAGGCGGGTGCGGCCGCCGGACCGCGAGATCCGTGCGCGGGTCGATGAGCTGCTCGATCTCGTGCAGCTCGGCCCTCTCGGCGCCCGGTATCCTCACCAGCTCTCGGGCGGCCAGCGGCAGCGGGTGGGCCTGGCGCGCGCCCTCGCCGTCCGACCCAAGGTGCTGCTGCTCGACGAGCCGTTCGGCGCGCTCGACGCGCGGGTGCGGAAGCAACTTCGGCGCTGGCTCCGCCGGCTGCACGACGAGATCCAGATCACCAGCCTCTTCGTCACCCACGACCAGGACGAGGCGCTCGAAGTGGCGGACCGGGTGGTGGTGATGCACGAGGGCCGGGTCGAGCAGATCGGCACGCCGGAGGAAGTGTACGACCGCCCCGCCTCGCCCTTCGTCTACAGCTTCCTCGGCAGCGTGAACCTCTTCCACGGACGCCTGGAGAACGGGCACCTCCAACTCGGCGCCGTGGCGCACGAGGCGCCGGAGTACGCGGGCGCGGAAGACGCGGCGGCGGTGGCGTTCGTGCGGACCCACGAGGTGGACATCGATCTCGCGCCGAACGGCGGCACGTTCGAGGCGACGGTGAGCTTTGCGCGCGCGCTTGGCGCGTCGGTGCGGGTGGAGCTGGAGAGCCCGATTCACGGCGAGATCGAGGCCGAGGTGTCCCGCGCGCGGTACGAGGAGCTGCGGCTGCGCCGCGGGGACCGCGTGTTCGTGAAGCCGAGACAGGTACGCGTCTTCGTGCCGGAGCGGGGGCCCGCGCCCGCGGTATCGGCCGATCCGGAGTGGGTGCTATGAGCCACCGGCGACATCTTCGCTCTCCCGCGCCGTCGGATCCGGCGGTGCCGGACGCGCGGGAGCGACGTTCCCGTGCGGCCAACGACGTTTCGCGTCCGCGCGCCCTCATGCAGGCGCTCGGGCGCGTCATCGGTCTCGGGAACGAGGCCATCGAGCGGCTGCACGCGCTCGCCTCGCGGGTGAGCTTCGGACTCCTGCTTGCCGCCGCACTCGGTGCCGTGGCGGCGTCCACCAGCGCGTGCGCGACCTCCGCCGGCGCGGACCAGGCCGGTCGGCGGGTCACGCTCCTCAACGCGTCCTACGACCCCACGCGCGAGTTGTTCAGGGACTACGACGCGGCCTTTGCGCGGCACTGGAAGCTGGCGACGGGGCAGGAGGTCGTGGTCCGCCAATCGCACGGCGGATCGGGCACCCAGGCGCGCGCGGTGATCGACGGGCTTCCGGCGGACGTGGTGACGCTCGCGCTCGCTTCCGACATCGACGCGCTCGCGGCGCGCGGGCTCGTCTCGAGCGGCTGGCGCTCCCGGCTCGCGGACGGCGGCGCGCCGTACACGTCCACCGTCGTGTTCGTGGTGCGGAAGGGAAATCCGCGGCACATTCGCGACTGGGACGATCTCGTGCGGCCGGGCATCGCCGTGATCACGCCGAACCCCAGGACCTCCGGCGGGGCGCGCTGGAATTACCTCGCAGCGTGGGGCGCGGCGCTCGAGCGCACCCACGGCGACGAGGCCGCAGCCCGCGCCTTCGTCGCCCGGCTGTATCGCAACGTGCCGGTGCTCGACACCGGCGCGCGCGCCGCCACGACCACCTTCGTCGAGCGAGGGATCGGCGACGTGCTGCTGGCGTGGGAGGACGAGGGGTTGCTCGCGGTGAACGAGCTGGGCCCCGACAAGCTCGAGATCGTGACGCCATCGGTCTCGATTCTCGCGGAGCCCCCGGCGGCGGTGGTGGACCGCGTGGTGGACCGGCGTGGCACGCGCGCAGTGGCGCACGCGTACCTCGAGTACCTCTACTCCCCCGAGGGCCAGGCCATCGCGGCGCGGCACTATTTCCGGCCGCGCCTCGCATCCGTCGCGGCGCGGTACGCGGGCCGATTCCCGCCGCTGCGCCTTTTCACCGTGGACAGCATGTTCGGCGGCTGGGCGCGCGCTCAGTCCGTCCACTTCGCCGACGGCGGCACCTTCGATCAGATCTATCGGCCGGCCGCGTGACATGACGCCGCGGCGGCGGGTGTTGCCCGGCTTCGGGCTCGCGCTGGGTTACACCCTCACCTATCTCGGCCTCATCGTCCTGATCCCGCTCGCCACGCTATTCGCCAGCTCGGCCGGCCTGGGCTGGCTGCGATTCTGGGCAACCATAACCGACCCACGGGTGCTCGCCGCGTACCGGTTGAGCTTTGGTGCGTCGCTCGTGGCGGCGGCGCTCAACACGGTGTTCGGGCTGGTGGTCGCGTGGGTGCTCACGCGTTACCGATTTCCGGGGCGGCGCGCCGTCGACGCGCTGGTGGACCTGCCGTTCGCGCTGCCCACGGCAGTCGCGGGGATCGCGCTCGCCACGCTCTTCTCCGTGCGCGGCTGGCTCGGTGCGCTCTTCGCGGAGGCCGGCATCCGGGTGGCGTTCACGCCGCTCGGCGTCGTGGTGGCGCTCACCTTCGTGGGACTGCCCTTCGTGGTGCGCACGGTGCAGCCCGTGCTGCACGATCTCGAGCGCGAGGTCGAGGAGGCGGCGACGAGCCTGGGCGCGAGCCGGGTTCAAACAATCCGACGGGTTCTCCTTCCGGCCGTGGCACCCTCGCTCCTGACCGGATTTTCGCTGGCGTTCGCGCGGGCCGTGGGCGAATACGGCTCGGTGGTGTTCATCGCCGGCAACATGCCGCTTCGCACCGAGATCGCACCGCTCGTCATCATGAGCAAGCTGGAGCAGTTCGACTACGCGGGTGCCACGGCCGTCGCTGCCGTGATGCTCGTCGCGTCGTTCCTGCTGCTCCTCGCGATCAACCTGGCGCAGTGGCTCGGGCGCCGGCGGCTCGCCGCGTGACCGCCATGGCGCGGCCGCTCGCTCCCGTCCCCGGTGCCGGCGCCGGGACGGCCGAGCCGCGGTCGGTGCGCGCGCTGCTCATCGCGGCGGCGCTAGGCTTTCTCGGCGTCTTTCTGGTGCTGCCGCTGCTGCTCGTGCTGAGCCAGGCATTCGGGAAAGGATGGAGCGCGTACGCCGCCGCGTTGCTCGAGCCGGAGGCGCGCTCCGCCATCGGACTCACGCTGCTCGCGGCCGCCGTTGCGGTGCCGCTCAACCTGGTCTTCGGGATCGCGGCGGCGTGGGCGGTTGCGAAATTCACCTTTCCCGGCCGCAGCCTGTTGGTGACGCTCATCGATCTCCCCATGGCGGTCTCGCCGGTGATCGCGGGAATGATTTACGTGCTCGTCTTCGGGGTGCGCGGCTGGTTCGGTCCGTGGCTCGAGGCGCACGGCGTGCAGATCATCTTTGCCGTGCCCGGCATCGTGCTGGTTACGACCTTCGTCACGGTGCCGTTCGTGGCGCGCGAGCTGATTCCGCTGATGCAGGAGCAGGGGACCGAGGACGAAGAGGCGGCGGTGGTGCTCGGCGCCGGCGCGTGGCAGACCTTCCGGCGGGTCACGCTCCCCAACATCAGGTGGGGCCTGCTGTACGGGGTGCTCCTCTGCAATGCCCGCGCAATGGGCGAGTTTGGCGCGGTGTCGGTCGTGTCGGGACACATCCGCGGGCTCACCGACACGATGCCGCTGCACGTCGAGATCCTCTACAACGAGTACGATTACGTAGGTGCGTTTGCCGTGTCGTCACTTCTGGCGTTGCTCGCGCTCGTGACGCTCGCGGCCAGGAGCTGGCTCGAATGGCGTCTCGCGCGGCGGGCTAATGCCCCCGCTCGAGCAACGCCCGCACCTGCCGGGTGAGCCCGGCGGCATCGAATGGCTTGCTCACGAAACTCGCGTCCGGAGGCAGCAGGCCGCGGCGCTGCACTTCGTCGCCGGTGTAGCCCGAGGTGAAGAGGATGGGAACGCCGGGGCGCAGGCCGGCGAGCGCCTCGGCGAGCGCGCGGCCGTCGACGTCGGGCATGACGAGATCGGTGAGCACGAGATCGACCGCGCCGTTGCAGGAGGCGAGCTGCTCGAGCGCCTGGCGCCCGTTGCGCGCCTCGAGACAGGTATAGCCCGCGTGCCGGAGAATGCGCACCGCGGTGTCGCGGACCACGTCCTCGTCCTCCACCACGAGGATCGTCTCGGTGCCGCGGAGGAGCGGACCCGGCTCGGACGCGGCACCCTCGCCGGCGGATTCCGACATGGCGACCGGCAGATACAGCTTGACCGTGGTGCCCGCGTCGGGCTCGCTGTACAGCCAGACGAACCCGCCGCTCTGCTTCACGATGCCGTACACCGATGCGAGCCCGAGCCCGGTGCCCTGGCCCACCGGCTTGGTGGTGAAGAAGGGATCGAACGCGCGTTCGCGGGTTTCGGCGTCCATGCCGGTGCCGGTATCGCTCACGGCGAGCCGGACGTAGTAACCGGGGGGAATGGCGGCCTCGGGATGGCGCTGCGCGTAGTCGACGCCGAGCCGCACCTCGTCCAGCTCGAGCTCGAGCCGGCCACCGCGGGGCATGGCATCCCGGGCATTGAGTGCCAGATTGACGATCACCTGTTCGATCTGACCCGGATCGGCGCGCACCGGCCGGAGGTCGTCCGCCTGGCGGATGCCGAGCTCGACGTTTGCACCGACCAGGCGCCGGAGCATCGGCTGGAGGGTGTCCACCAGCTCACCCAAGTCGAGCTGCTCCGGCTGGTGCAGATCGCGGCGGCTGAACGCGAGCAATTGCCCCGTAATGGCGGCGGCCCGGCCGGCGGCGCGGCGGATCTGCTCCAGGTCGTTGCGCCGGCCGTCACCCGCCGGGAAGTCGGCCATGAGCAATTCGCTGAAGCCGAGCACCGCGGTCATCATGTTACGGACCTCGTGCGCGATGCCGCCGGCGAGGCGCCCCACCGCCTCGAGCCGCTGGGCCTGACGCAGCGCCTCGTCGGCGTGGCGCCGCTCGGTCACGTCGGTACACGCGCCGGTGAGTGACTGTGGCCGGCCGGTGGCATCGCGCACCGCCTGCCCCTGGTCGCGCAGCCAGCGGATGTCGCCGTCCGGCAGCACGACACGAAACTCCACGTCGAGATCGCGGCCCTCGTTCGCGGTGCGCCGGAACGCGGCCATGAGCGTGGCGCGGTCGTTCGGGTGCACGTGCGCCAGGAACTCGTCGAGCGTGTGGACTTCCTCGCCGGGCCGGAGGCCGAGGAGGTGGCGCAGCCCTTCATCGAGGTGCTGCGCGTTGGTCTGGATGTCCCACCACCAGGTGCCGGTCCGCGCGGCGAGGAGGGCGGCCTGGAGCCGCTTCTCCGCCGCGCGTAAGTCCTCCTCCCCATGCCGGCGCTCGGTGAGGTCGCGCAGCAGCTTGGCAAACCCGACCAGGGTGCCGTCGTGCGCGTGCACCGCGATTGTAGCACCGGAGGCCCAGAATCGGGCGCCGTTCTTCCGCAGCATCCAGCGGTCGTCGCCCGCACGGCCGGTGGCGGCGGCTTCCTCGAGCTCGCGGACGTGCTCGCCGCGCGCTCGGGCCTCAGGCGGAAAAAGCAGGGCGACGTCGAGCCCGAGAAACTCCGCTTCGCCAAACCCGAGCTGGCGGGCCACACCCCGGTTCCAGGTGAGCGCGTGGCCCTCGGCGTCGGTCAGGAAGATGGCGTAGTCGTCAATCTGATCGATCAACTCGCCGAAGCCCCCGCTCTCGAGCGGCCACGATGCTCCCGGCGAGAGAAAGAGCCGCTCGCCGGACGCGATATCGCTTGGATTCAGATCGGCTTCGGCCATCGGCTGTCCTCTGGCGCGTGGGTGGGGCGGCGCGGCGGATCCACGGACGACCGTGTCGCGCCAATCTGGGCCGATTCCGGCGCCATCTCAGTGCATCGGCTCCCCCGCGCGGCGTGACGTGGCTTACGTGCCGCGGTCCTGAGAATCGCGGCGGCCGCTACGCGCGGCTTTTCGTGCGCGACAAGGGCGAAGGCATGGACGAGAACACGCGCCGGAGCGCCCCGCACACCTCGCTCAGCAGCATGCTTGCGGCCCGCGCTCGCGCCGACCGCGCGGGCGTGTGGCTGTGAGATGCATCACCGCCGTTCGCCGCCAAAGCGTGAGCTATAGGGCTCCCTCCGGCGCTCCGCTTTCACGTCCCGGCTTCTGGGAGACCGAGTGATGTCAGCCACCCCGACAGACGCGAACGCCCGGGGCCCGGACCGGCGCAGCAGCGTGGTGGCCGGCGCCGTTCCGGATGCCGAAACCGCTGAGCGCGGCGTGCGCGCGTTGCAGTCGGCCGGGTTCGGGCGCGACACGCTCGGGCTCGCGCTGCACCGACGGAGCGAGCCCGGCGGGCTCCTGGGCGGCGTCGTGGGCTCGCTGGTCGGGGTCGAGGCGGAGACGCTGGTCGACGCGGGCCCCGTGGTGGTCGGCGGGATGATCGCCGCGGTGCTGCGCGCCGGCGGCACGACGGGCCGCGCCGGAGGCCGCATCGCGGACGTGCTCGAAACGCTCGACCTTCCCGAGACCGACGTCGAGCATTTTGCCGAGCGCTTCTCGGCGGGCGACGCGCTGGTCACGGTCCGCGCCGGCGGACGGATGCGCGAGGCGGTCGTGCTGCTTACGGAGAACGGCGCCGACGTGGGGAGCCGCGCGGAGCTGGCCACGGCCGAATCGTACGGCGGCACCAGCGATCACGACCGCCGCGACGCCACGCGGCCGGGGCGGCGGCGTACCGATCGGATGTAAAGCGGCGTGTGCCGAGCGCACCGCACGATGACGAAAGGATGATTGCAGCATGGCCAAGAATACGAGCCGGGAATTCGCTACGATGGACGAGCACGAGCGCAGGGAGTTTGCCGAGAAGCCCGCCCGCGACAGCGCGGACGCGCCGCGCGGGGAGCTCGAGCTCGACAATCCCCGGAACGCCGACACGATGGGCCGGCACCTCATGGAGGACGACCCCGAGCAGGTGGAGCAGAAAGTGACCGAGATGGAAGAGTCGGGGGCGGTGACGGGCGACGCCCGGCCGGAACGCCGGCGCGCCGCGCGACGCGAGACCGACCGCCGGGAGCACGGGCAGTGAAGGCGGTCGTATTTCACGGCGTGGGCGACATCCGGCTGGACGACGTCACCGACCCCACGATCGAGGCGCCGACCGACGCCATCGTGCGGATCACCGCGAGCGCCATCTGCGGCACCGACCTGCACATGATCCGCGGCACGCTCCCCGGCATGGAGCCGGGGACGGTGCTCGGACACGAGGGCGTCGGTGTGGTGGAAGAGGTCGGCGCGGACGTGCGCAACCTTCGCCCCGGCGACCGCGTCGTCATCGCGTCCACCACCGCCTGCGGCTACTGCGCGTACTGCCGCGAGGGGGTACTTCGCCCAGCGGGGAACTGCAATCATCGCCGCTACATCCCGAACCTGCTCGAGCTGGTGCAGGGCGGCGTATTCGATCCCTCCACGGTGCTGACCCAACAGGAGGCGCTGGCCACGGCCGTCGACGCGTACGAGGCGTTCGACTCCCGGGCCGACGGATGGATCAAGGTGGAGTTGCGCCCCGCGGCATGAGCGCGGATACGGCAGCGCCGGAGCCTCCCGAGCGTGCGCCCCACCTCTGGGAGAAGGTTGTCGACAAGGTCCAGGCGCTGCAGCTTCGTATGCGCGACGAAGCCGAGCGCCGGCGGGTCAACCAGGTGCTGGGCCGGCCGGTGTCGCGCACGATCCTCGACGACCGCCAGCGCGTCATCCTCGATTTCGGAGAGCCGGTGACGCGCGCGGCGGTGCTGCGGGCCCGGCGGTGCGGCGTGCTCGACGCGCTCCTGTCCGCGGTCGGGTCACCAGACGGAGAGTAAACCATGTCATCGATCATCGACAGCGTGCGCGACAACGTCATCGGCGCCGACTGGCGCCACCTGCTGCCGCATCGCGCGCGGGGTGAGGGGCCGGTCAACGTTGGCAGCACCGAACGGTGGATCTCCGCCGCCGTCGGTGCGGCGTTTGTCGTCGCCGGGCTCCGGCGGCGCCGGTGGCGGGGATGGTTGCTGCCGATGGGCGGCGGCCTCATCCTGCGCGCGCTCACCGGCCGCTCGGGTGTGAACCGGGCGCTGGGCCGGAACTCCGCGCGGCGGGAACAGGTGGCGAGCCCCGTCGCGAGCGTGGCGGGAGGCGAGGGCATCAAGGTCGAGCGTCGCGTCGTCATCGATCGTCCGCCGGACGAGGTGTACCGGTTCTGGCGCAACCTGGAGAATCTGCCGCGGTTCATGGAGCATCTGGAGTCGGTGACGATGCGCGGCGGGGGCCGCTCGCACTGGGTCGCGAAGGCGCCCGGCGGTACCCGCGTCGAATGGGACGCCGAAATCCACAACGAAATCCCGGGCGAGCTGATTGCATGGCGCTCGCTGCCGGGTGCCGACGTGCCGAACGCCGGCTCGGTGCACTTCACACCGGCACTCGGCGGCCGCGGCACCGAGGTGCGCGTGGTGCTGAGCTACGAGCCGCCCGCGGGCCGGCTCGGCGCCGCGGTGGCGACCCTCTTCGGCGAGGAGCCCGAGCAGCAGGTCGAGGATGATCTGCGGCGGCTCAAGCAGGTGCTCGAGTCGGCAGACTTCTCCCGCGCGGGCGCGTGAGTGCGTACGACTGCATTGTCGTCGGAGGCGGGCCCGCGGGGTTGAGCGCGGCGCTGGTGCTGGGCCGCTGCCGGCGCCGCGTGCTCCTGTGCGATGCGGGACGTCCGCGCAACCGCCGCGCCCGCGCCATCCATGGCTATCTCACACGCGACGGCATGCCGCCCGCCGACTTCCTCAACTCGGCGCGCGCCGAGCTCGCGCGCTATCCGGATGTCGAGCCGCGCACCGTCGAGGTCCGCGATGCGCATCGGATCGAGGGCGGGTTCGAGGTTGAGCTTGCGGACAGCGAGCGCTGCCGCGGCCGGACGTTGCTCATCGCCACCGGTGTGGTGGACGAGATCCCGGCGCTCGAGGGCATCGACGCGCTGTACGGTAACAGCGTGCACCACTGTCCCTACTGCGACGGCTGGGAACACCGCGACCAGCCGATCGCGGCCTACGGTGCGGACCCCGCCACTGCCGGTCTGGCGCTCGCACTTACGCAGTGGTCCGCCGACGTGGTCTGGTGCTCCGATGGGCCCGCGCGGCTCGACGGCGACGCACGCGGCGCGCTCGCAAGCGCCGGCGTCGGCCTGCGCGAGGAGCGGGTGGTCCGGCTCGAGGGGCACGATGGCCAGCTCGAGGTAATCTGCTTCGACCGCGGCAGGCCGCTCCCCCGCCGCGCGCTCTTCTTCGACGCCGGCCAGCACCAGGCCTCGGTGCTCGCGCTGAAGCTCGGTGCGCCGCTCGACGACAAGGGCGCCGTCGCGACGAAGAAGGGCGAGCGCACCGGCACGCGCGGGCTCTACGTGGCGGGCGACGCGTCGAAGGACGCGCAGCTCGTCGTCGTGGCGGCGGCGGAAGGTGCCCAGGCCGCGGTGGCGATCAACACGGAGTTGAACCGCGCCGATTTGCCGATCGGGCGGATGGAGCAGGCTGCGGAGTAACGCGCGGCCGCCCTTGTGCACGGGCGCGCCGGTGGCATGTTGTTGGGCGTCACCGGACAGGGGCAGGTTCGTGGCCGCGGGCTACTCCCGGCGCACACTCGCCGAAAAGCTCGGCATCAAGCCCGGCATGCGCGTCATCGCCGTCGGCGCGCCGCCCGGCTACGCCGCATTGCTCGCGCCGCTCCCCGCCGACGCCACGCTCGTGGCGAGGCTCGGACGCGACGCACGTCTCATCCATGCGTTCTTCGAGCAGCGTGCCGCGCTCGACGCCGGGCTGCCCCGGCTGGCGGCCGCGCTCGCGCGCGATGGCGCGCTCTGGATTTCGTGGCCCAAGCGGAGTGCTGCATCGGGCTCGCCGCGTGAGTCGGATCTCACGGAAAACGTCGTGCGCGCGGCGGGCTTGGCGCTGGGCCTCGTGGACGTGAAGGTCTGCGCGGTCGATGAGCGGTGGTCGGGCCTCAAGTTCGTGCGGCGGCTCAGGGATCGCTGACGGAGGAGTCGTTGCGATGGCGCGCGTCACCGGGGCGTATGCAAGGATCTACGCGATCGTGCGACGAATCCCGCGCGGGCGCGTCGCAACCTACGGCCAGGTCGCGGCGCTGGCGCGCCTCCCGGGGCACGCGCGGCAGGTGGGATACGCGATGCACGCGCTGAGCCGCGCGACGACGGTGCCGTGGCATCGGGTCATCAACGCTCGCGGCGAGGTGAGCTGCCGCGCCATGCCCGGCGCCGCGCTCACGCAGCGCATGCTGCTCGAGCGCGAGGGGGTGCAGTTCGACGGCCGCGGGCGGGTGCGGCTCGAGCGCGTGCAGTGGCGCCCGCGGCAGTGAGCGATGCCGCGGCCAATCGGGTTGGCAGCACCGAGAGCGGCGCTCCGGCGGTGCCGATCGTCGTGCCGGTGCTGCGCACCGCGCGCCTCTTGCTCGGCCCATATACCGAATCGGACGTGCCCGACATCGTGCGGCTCGCCGGCGCGCGCGAGATCTTCGACACCACGCTGTCCATTCCGCACCCGTACGAGCCCGCGCACGCCTATGGTTATTTCGCGTTCGCGGCGGCGGAGCATGCGCATGGCACCGGGCTGCATCTCGCCGTCCGGGTGCTCGAAGACCTGCGGCTCATCGGCGGCATCGGTCTCAAGGACATCGAGCGGGAGCGGATGGAGGCCGAGCTGGGGTACTGGATCGGCGTCGAGTACTGGAACCGGGGCTACGCCACCGAAGCCGCGGCCGCCGTGGTGCGCCACGGGTTTGCGGTGCTCGACCTTGCCCGGATCCACGCGCACCACCTCGCGCGCAATCCGGCGTCGGGCCGCGTGCTCGAGCGCATCGGGATGGGACGGGAGCGGGAGGTGCGGCAGCCGTCGCCGAAGGACGGCGAGCTGGAAGATGTGGTCTACTACTCGATGCTGCGGGACGATCTGCGCTGAGCGGGACCGGTGGTCGCGCGGTCAGGCGGCCTGGCCTCGCTGATCCAGTCGACGTACTCACGGCGACCGCTCCGGCTCAGCGCATCATAGGTGGCACGGGCCTTCGCGCTCTGCGCGAGCGCGCGCCTCACGTCAGCGGGCATGGCGGGCGGCTTTGCCGCTCGGGGCTTTGATCGCGCCGGTGATCCGATTCCGGCTTCGTGAAGCCGCAGTGCCTGCTTGCCGTAACCCTCGAGCACCCGCTGTGGCGGCAGGTCGGCCATGCGCGTGATCCGGCCGAACTGGCCCATCGCCTGCTCGCCCCGCGCGTGCACCACCTCGCGCAGGTGGGTGAGAATCGGCCGCGCGAACTCGGCCGAACGGGCAATGCAGGCGTCGACTCGCGGGTCGCACACCGTGGCCGTTGTGATTGGTGGCATGCGAAATATTCTGTCGCCTGCTCAGGCGCCTGTCCAGCCCGGCCGCCGCTCCGTGCGAGTGACCGGCCTCCGGAGCGAGAGCACCACGACCGCCGCGGCCACCAGCATGAGCGCGGTCACGACGAGTCCCCCCGCGAAACTCCCCGTGCGATCCTTCACCACGCCGAGCAGATAGGGACCCACGAATCCACCGAGCGCGCCCATCGAGTTGATGAGCGCGATGCCACCGGCCGCCGCCCGCTTCTCGAGGAATGCGGTCGGTAGTGCCCAGAAGGGCCCCAGTGCGCCGAGCACTCCGAGCGCCACGAGCGAGAGCGCGGCGATGAGGGGGACGGGGTGGTGGAGCGCAGCGGCCGCAAGGAAACCGGCGGCACCCACAAGTGCCGGCAGCGCCACGTGCCGATGCCGCTCGCCGGCGCGGTCGGAGCGCACGCCGACCAGCACCATGCCCGCCGCCGCGACCGCGTAGGGCACGGCCGAGAGCAGCCCCACCGCAAAGTCTCCGAGTCCCGAGGCGCTCTTGAGGAGCTGCGGCAGCCAGAGGCCGAAGGCGTACAGGCCGACGATCATGAGGAAGTACACCAGGCCGAGCAACCAGACGTGGGCATCGCGCAGCGCGTGCCGCAGGCTCGTGACGTGGGCGCCGGCCGCGTGGGCACCGTCGTGTTCGCCGGCGTGGCGCGCGCGGTCCTCGTGCAGCGCCGCGTCGAGCGCCGCGTGCTCAGCCGGCGCGAGCCACCGCGCATCCGCCGGGCGGTCCGGCAGGAGAACCAGCACGAGCACGCCGACGATGACCGACGGCACGCCCTCGAGCAGGAAGAGCACCTGCCATCCGGTAAGCCCGAGCCAGCCGTGGAGGCCAAGCAACGCCCCCGAGATCGGACCACCGATCATGCCGGAAATCGGGATCGCCGCGAGGAACCAGGCGTAGGCACGCGCCCGCTCGCGCGCGGGATACCAGAACGTGAGGTAGAGAATGATCCCCGGAAAGAATCCCGCCTCCGCGAGCCCGAGCAGAAAGCGGAGTCCGTAGAAGCTTGCCGGGCTTCGCACGAAGAGCATCGCCGAGGCGACCAACCCCCACGACACCATGATCCGCGCGATCCAGATGCGCGCACCCACCTTGAGCAGGATGAGGTTGCTCGGCACCTCGAACAGACAGTAGCCGAGAAAGAAGACGCCGGCGCCGAACCCGTACACCGACGCGCTGAACCCGAGGTCACGATTCATCTCGAGCGCCGCGAAGCCGACGTTCACCCGGTCGAGGTAGTTGAGCAGGTAAAGCAGGAAGAGGAACGGAATGAGCCGGCGCGAGACCTTACGCAGGGCGGCGGAGGAAACGGACATGTCTGGGGGCACGGCGGGAATATGGGGCACAGGCGGACGGGCGGACAGGCGGACGGCCGGACAGGCGGCCGCCGGGGGCGGCGTCGGGTCGCGCCGTCCTGGCGCATTTATTCGGCGCGCGCTCGCGCTCCAGATGCGCGCGCTCCCGGCCGACAGTCCCGAGATCAGGTCGACGCGCGATGGCTACGCGCCGGTGCTCCGCGCACTCGGCCGCAGCGGCGAAGCCGACGCGATGGTGCGGGTGGCGGCGGCTGCGCGCCAGGCCCGCGCGCTCCAGAAATCACGCCGGGCCCCGCAACGTGGCGGCCGGCCGTCAGCGCGGCCCCTGGTTGCGGCTGAACATGTCCGCCACGACCCGCCAGCGGCCATCGACCTTCTTCCAGACGACGAGATACTTGCCCTGCTCGGTCTGCTTTCGATCCGACGGGCCCACGGTGAGCCGGTAGGTGCCGCGCTCGAAGGCCATCTTGCCGCCCTCGCCGACTTCCGACTGCGTCGACTCGAAGGTGAGCGAGAAATTCGGGCGGTTGAACAGGTCCCGGTAAAACGAGGCGATCGCCGAGCGGCCTTCGACCGATGGGGCATCGGGCGGCAGCAGCGCGGCGTGGTCGCCGTAGATGATGGTGACGAGCGCCGTGTCCTGGTCGTGGATGCGGCGTTGCCACTCGTTATCGAGGTCGCGGATGAGCTTGGCTTCGGCCGCGGTGTCGACCGGCTGGGCGCCGGATTGTTGCCCTCCGCCGCTTCCTTTTCCACCGCAGGCCGCGGTTGCAATCGCGATCGCCGCGGCGACCGCATGCAGCGGCACTGACATCCCTGGCATCGTCGTCTCCTTGCGCCGAGTCCGGGTCGGAACCGGGCGCGCTGCCCGGCCGGCCGGCGCTCGGAGTATTCTTGAGGGCCGGCGGAGATCGCAAGCGCCGGACGACCGCACCCGCGGGAGGTGGCATGGCGGATTCGAAGCAGGGCGGTCCGCTCCGCAAGATCCTGCGGACCCTCGGCCCCGGGCTCATCACCGGCGCCGCGGACGATGACCCCGCGGGCATCACGACGTATTCGCAGGCCGGCGCGGCCTTTCAATACGGACTGCTCTGGACCGCCCTCTTTCAGATTCCGCTCATGATCGGGGTGCAGTATACGTGCGCCCGGATCGGCCTCATGAGCGGCCGCAATCTGGCGCGCGTGCTGCGCGACCACTATCCGCGCTGGCTCCTGTGGGTCGTCGTCGTGCTGCTCGTCATCGCGAACACGATCACCGCCGCCGCCGACATCGCCGGAATCGCGGCGGGTGCGGAGCTCCTCACCGGCGTGTCCAAGACGGTATTCGTGCCGATCGCCGGCGCGATTCTCATCGGCGTCGTCGTCTTCGGCAGCTACAGGTTGCTCACCGATTCCCTCAAGTGGCTCGCCCTCGCGCTCTTCGGCTATCTCTTCGCGGGAGTGATGGCGGGACCGGACTGGGGCCGCGTGCTGCACCGCACGTTCGTGCCGGGCCTCCGGCATTCGTACGACTACCTGGTGACCTTTGTCGGCGTGTTCGGGACGACGATCTCGCCCTATCTCTTCGTGTGGCAATCGGCGGAGGAGGTGGACGAGGAGATCCAGAAGGGGCGGACCACGCTTGCCGCGCGGCGACGCACCGGGCCGGCCGAAGCGCCGGGCGCGCGCCTGGACACGATCATCGGCATGGTCGCCTCGCAGCTCATCGGCTTCTTCATCATCATCGCCGCGGGCGCCACGCTCTATCCCGCCGGAAACCGCGACATCGGCACCGCGCGCGAGGCGGCGCAGGCGCTGCAGCCGATCGGCAGCGGGATCGGGACATTTCTCTTCTCGGTGGGGCTCATCGGCACCGGCCTGCTCGCGGTGCCGACGCTCACCGGAGGGTCTGCCTTCGCGGTCGCGGCGCTCGCGAATCGACCGGCCAGCATGACCGACAGGGTGAAGGGCGCGCCCCTCTTCTACGCCGTCATTGCGGCGGGCATCCTCATCGCTGTGGCGGGGGACTTCACCGGGGTGAGTCCGGTGACGATGCTCTTCGGCTCGGCCGTGGTGAACGGTATCCTGGCGCCGCCGTTTCTGTTCGTGGTGCTGCTCGTGGCGAACAATTCCGCGGTGATGGGAGAGCACACGAACGGCTGGGTGCTCAATCTGCTCACCGGGATCGCCGCCGTCGTCATGGCGGGGGCCGCGCTCTGGCTGGCCGTGTGGTGGGTATCGGCGAAGTTCTGAGCGCGGCGGATCGCCAGCTCGCCGCGGCCGTCGGGCGCGGTCACCCTCCCATCGCCCGCCACCAGAACCAGACTCCCACCGCGAGCAGCGCCACGCCGCCGAGCGCGAGCCGCCGCGCCACGGGCGCAATTCCGGGCCGGAGTACCGCATCAGCCGGATTCGCCGGATCGTAGTACACCCGGAGCGGCGCATGCTCGAGATCGGCCAGCTCGGCGCTCGCGCGCGCGGGCGTCGCGTACTCTACCGCGCCGATCACCCGCTGGCTTGCCCTGTATCGCCGGCCGCCCACGTCGTACTCGTACTCGACCCGGGCCCCGTAGCCGGGCCCGCTCCGCATGTGGTGATACTTGAGGACGTACGCATCGGTGAGGCGCCCCGCCGTGGACGGCCAGTGCCGAGTGCGCCTGCCACGCCAGTGGAGATAGCCTGCGCGCGCCACGATGGCGGCGCCGGCAATCGCGTTCACCGCGACGGGGACGAGTGGCCGGGCAACGGGCACGAGTCGAGCCTCCGCTACTGGTACTGGATGTACACCGGATTCGGTGACAGCGTGAGCACCGCCTCCGGCGTCATCATCGGTCGGTCATTCTTGAAGAAGAGCTTGAACCCGGTGAACTGCACCGGTTCCTTCACGATGAAGTCGCGGTACACGCTCCGCTTGAGCGGCCGATCGCCGAAACCGTCCATGTCGATCACCACCTGCACCCGCGGGTCCAGCTCGATCCGGTCGTAGCCGGTGAGCATTCGCTGAGTGAAGCGGTGCACCACCAGCACCTTGGGTGGGATATGCAGGCTGTCCACCAGGTGCTCGAGCATGTGGGCGGCGTAGTTCACCTCGCGTGCGTCCATCGTGCCGATCCGCCGGCCCGGCGCGGAGCCGTCCTTCATCGCGAACTCCGGATCGAGCGCCAGATGCACGTACGGGCGCGCGAGGTACGGCACGAGCCTTGGCAGCTCGGCCTCCACGCTGCTGTGGCCCACCTGCACGTCGAGAAACATGAGCCAGTGATTGGCCTCCGCCCAGCCGGCCACCTGGTCGATCAGGCTGTCCGGCATCCGCAGCCGGTGCCCGCCGTCCCGTCCCGCCGCGCCCTGCGCTACGGTCACGATGAGGTGGAGCGCCGGCATTACCGTCAGGGCCGTGTCTGCCCGCGCCCACTCGGCGGCGGTGCGGCGCAGGCTCGCCATCATCGAGTCGGGCGGCAGCTCGCCCAGGATGCCCATGCGCTTGGAATACGGATTCCCGTAGTAGGCGACGATGCGATGGCCCGGAAACATCGCCCCGGGAAGCGGCGCCGGACCGACGGGCCAGTTGGCTGGTGTGGTGCCGCGCGCACGAGGAGCGGAGCCGATCGCGGCCACCGGCGCCGCGGGCCGGGGCGCCGTGCTCGTGACGCCCGCCCGCACGCCGGCGAGGTCGACGTTCGCGCCGGTCGGAGATGCGGTGGCTGCCGTCGATCGCGCGGAAGCCCGCTCCGGATATCGCGCCGCCACGCCGAGCCAGACCACAACGACCGCCGTCACCATGAACCGGCGGCGGGGCAATCGGTGCATTGTCGGGTCGAACACGGTGCCTCTCCGGAGCGGGGCTCATCGAGCGATGCAGCAGTTTGCGCGTCATGCGCTCTGCACGGCCGCACGCGAGTTCCGCGAGAGTCGCGGATGCTTCGCGATTGCCATCGCGCGATCGCCGAGCGAAAAGGCAAGTTCCTCGCCAGCGGTCGTGCTCGGCGTGCGAGTCCCGCGGGCATCGAACCGACCTGCAAGTGTTGGCGTGGTCGCTGAGTTGGGTTGAGACAGGTTGGATTCGCGCAGCGGGCGCCCCCGACAGAGGCGCCCGTGCTCGGAGCGGCGAAACGGCTCTGCCGGACCGGCGGCCCTACCCGCCCGCCGTCGCCCCGACGACGAGGAACGGTTCGGCGCCGCGTGCCACGGGCTCCGGCAGCGGCGCGTCCGGCGATTCGTGGGAGAGATCCTCCTCGCAGGCAAAGAAGCGCACGAACGGCCGCCGCCGCTGGGTGACGTGGTCGCGGATGGTGCCGCGGAGCACCGGATAGGTCGCCTCGAGCGCGTCGAGCACCGAGCGCTGCGTGGCGGGTCCTGCGACCTCGAGCTCCACGGCACCGCCCACCCGCGCGAGCGTGCGCAGGTGCTGGGGCAATTCCACCCGGATCATCAGAGCGTCTGCACCTCGACCGAGAGCACCGGCGGCAGATCGCGCACGATGGGCGACCAGCGGTCGCCGGCGTCGGCCGAGGCGTACACCTGCCCGCCGGTGGTGCCGAAATACACGCCGCAGGGATCCAGCTTGTCCACCGCCATCGCGTCGCGCAGCACGTTGACGTAGCAGTCCGACTGGGGCAGGCCTTTCGTGAGCGGCTCCCAGTCGCAGCCGCCGGTGCGGCTCCGGAACACGCGCAGCTTGCCATCCATCGGGTAGTGCTCCGAGTCGCTCTTGATCGGGACCACGTAGATGGTCTCCGGCTCGTGCGCGTGCACGTCGATCACGAAGCCGAAGTCGGTGGGCAGATCGCCGCTCACCTCGGTCCACTGGTCGCCGGCGTTGTCGCTCCGCATCACGTCCCAGTGTTTCTGCATGAAGAGCACGTCGGGCCGCGAAGGGTGCATCGCGATCCGGTGGACGCAGTGGCCCACTTCGGCCTCCGGGTCCGGAATGTACTGGGAGCGCAAGCCGCGATTGATCGGGCGCCAGCTCTTGCCCCCGTCGTCGGTGCGGAACGCGCCCGCGGCCGAGATCGCGATGTACATGCGCGCGGGGTTGGTGGGGTCGAGCACGACGGTGTGGAGGCACATCCCGCCGGCGCCGGGCGCCCACTTGGGCCCCGTGGCGTGGCCGCGGAGGCCGGGCAGCTCGTGCCATGAGCGGGCGCCATCGGTCGTGCGGAACAGCGCGGCGTCTTCCACGCCGGCATAGACTGCATCGGGATCGGTCGGCGAGGGCTCCAGGTGCCACACGCGCTTGAATTCCCACGGGTGCTGCGTGCCGTCATACCATTGGTGCGTGGTGAGCGGCTTGCCGGTTTTCTCCGAGGTATCGTAGGCGAACTTGTTGCTCACTCCGCCCGGCATGTCGGTCGGCCCCGGGATTTTTTCCCCGCCTGGCACCTCCCACGTCTTGCCGCCGTCGCTCGATCGCTGGATGATCTGCCCGAACCAGGCGCTCGATTGTGACGCGTAGAGCCGGTTTGGATCGGCGGGCGAGCCCTTGAGGTGGTACACCTCCCAGCCGCCGAAATGCGGACCGCTCACGTCCCAGCGATCGCGCTTCCCGTCGGCGGTCAGGATGAACGCGCCCTTGCGCGTGCCGACCAGCACTCGTACGCCGCTCATTCCTGGCATGGCTCACTCCTTGTGCACGTTGCACGGCCCTTGGACAATGAATCGTCGATCGGAGAAGCGGAAACTCGACACCGCTTTCCGAGCGCGACGGGTTCTCGATGGGGTCGGATAACTTACTCGTCCGGGCGCGGGGTACGCCATACGGGGGCGGGGAGGGCCGGGATTCACCGGGCGGGAGGGCCGGATGTCGATCCGGCGGCGCCTAGATCGACGCCAGGGTAGAGTCCGGAAAAGCCCGCGACAGCAGATCCGCGGGCCCGGCTCCCGACTCCAACCTGAAGAGGAGATACGCCAATGCGCGTCATGGTGATCGTCAAAGCGGACAAGAACACCGAGGCCGGCGTGCTGCCCAGCCACGAGCTGCTGGCCGCAATGGGCAAGTACAACGAGGAATTGGTCAAAGCCGGCATCATGCTGGCCGGTGAGGGCCTGCAGCCGAGCTCGAAGGGTGCGCGGGTCAAATTTTCGGGCAGCAAGCGGACCGTGATTGACGGGCCGTTCACCGAAACCAAGGAGCTGGTCGCCGGATTCTGGCTCTGGCAGGTGAAGTCGCTGGACGAGGCGATCGAGTGGGCGAAGCGCTGCCCCAACCCCACGGGCGAGGAATCCGTGCTCGAGATCCGCCAGGTGTTCGAGGCGGAGGACTTCGGCCCGGCGCTCACCCCCGAGCTGCGCGAGCAGGAGAAGCGCCTCGGCGAGCAGATGGCGGCGAAGGCGAAGCGCTAGGCCAAGGCGGTCAGAGCACCGACTCGTCCGCGGAGGGGCCGTAGAGGGCCGGGATCGGGATGCCCAGCAGCCGGTAGTACACGCCGAGCTGGCCGCGGTGGTGGATGAGATGACTCATCATGACCACCCGGAGCGCCACCCGCTTGGGGTATGTGGCGACGACACGCCCGGCCAGACTGAGCTCCCACGGGCGCTTGAGCGCGTCGAAGTCGGTCGCGGCGAGCGCAGCAGTGAAGCGAGCCACGCTGGCGTCGAAGAACTCGACGAGACGCGCGGCCGACTCGATCGGGGCCAATCGCGACCGCTCTCTGGCCTCGATCGTGTCGGTCTCGAGAATCACCCAGCCGCGGTTGATGATGGCCGCGACGTGGGTCGCGAGCTCGGCGACGGTCCTGGACTTGGGGTGGGGACGCCAAGCCGGGTCGGAATCGGGGAAGCGCTCGAGCATGCGGCGGGTGAGCGCATGCTCGTTTGCGAAATCCGAGAACAGCAGCTCGACCGGCGAGAGCGAGGGCGCGGCTGCTGCTCGACGCGCAGGGGTCACGGGACAGTCTCCTGAAAGATGCTGGGCGGATCAATGGTAGGGCGGGGTGTCGCACGATTCAATGAGCCCTCACGGCGCGGGCTTGCCCTCGTGCTCGGGCGTGGTGTGATTGGGAGCCGTGACGGCTCCCGACACCCACCGCGCTATCGACGCCGTCTGGCGGATCGAATCGGCCCGGCTCATCGCCGGGCTGGCGCGGATGGTGGGAGACGTCGGGCTGGCCGAGGATCTCGCACAGGATGCGCTGGTGGCGGCGCTCGAGCGGTGGCCCGCATCGGGCATTCCGGAAAACCCCGGCGCCTGGCTCATGACGGCCGCCAAGCGGCGCGCCATCGATCAATTCCGCCGAAACCGAATGCTCGAGCGGAAGCACGATCAACTCGGCCACGAGCTCCAAACTGGGCGGGAGCTGGCCGCGCCCGATCTCGACGCCGCCCTTGACGATCCGGTCGGCGACGACATCCTCCGCCTCATATTCACCACGTGTCACCCCGTGCTCTCGGCCGAGGCCCGAGCCGCGCTCACCCTCCGCCTCCTGGGCGGCCTCACGACCGACGAGATCGCGCGCGCGTTTCTCGTCCCCGCCACGACGATTGCGCAGAGGATCGTCCGGGCCAAGCGCACGCTGGCTGAAACACGCGTTGCCTTCGAGGTGCCGCGCGGCGACGAGCTGGCCGCGCGGCTCTCGTCGGTGCTCGAGGTCATCTACCTCATCTTCAACGAAGGCTACTCGGCCACGGCGGGCGATGACTGGGTGCGTCCCGCGCTCTCGGACGACGCGCTCCGCCTGGGCCGCATCCTGGCCGAGCTGGCACCCGGGGAATCGGAGGTCCACGGGCTCGAGGCGCTGATGGAGATCCAGGCGTCGCGATTCCGCGCCAGAGTCGACCCGTCGGGTGCGCCGATCCTGCTGCTCGACCAGGACCGCGGGCGTTGGGACCAGCTTCTCATTCGTCGCGGGCTCGGCGCGCTCGAGCGCGCCGAGCGGACGAGCGATGCGCCCGGGCCGTACGCGCTGCAAGCGGCGATCGCCGCATGCCACGCGCGCGCCCGGACCGCGGAGGAAACCGATTGGGTACGGATCGTGGCGCTTTACGAGGCGCTGGCCCGCATCGATCCATCCCCCGTGGTAGAGCTCAACCGCGCCGTCGCGGTCGGCATGGCGTTCGGGCCGGCGGCGGCGCTGGCGGTCGTTGATGGACTCGCATCGGATCCCGCGCTCGAGAGCTATTACCTGTTGCCGAGTGTGCGCGGCGACCTCCTCGCCAAGCTCGGCCGCGCGGACGAGGCACGAGCGGAGTTCGAGCGTGCCGCCTCGCTCACCCGCAACTCGAGGGAGCGCAGGCTGCTGCTCGATCGCGCCGCCGCATGCGGGAGTGGTCGTCCGGCCGAGCGGTGACGGAGTGCGCGGCTCTTACGCCCGCCCGCCCCGCGGCGTATCGTATGCCTCCCCCTATCTCGTCGGAGCGCGGGCGATGCTCAAGGACTTCAAGGCCTTCATTTTGCGCGGGAACGTGCTGGACCTCGCCATCGGCGTCATCATCGGCGCGGCGTTCGGCACGGTGGTCTCTTCGCTGGTCAACGACATCATCATGCCGCCGATCGGCCTCGCGCTGGGCAACGTCGACTTCTCCAATCTCTTCATCGTCCTCAAGGAAGGCGCCAAGGCGGCGGGGCCCTACGCCGCTCTCGCCGACGCCAAGGCGGCCGGCGCGGTGACGCTCAACTACGGCGTCTTCATCAACGCGATCGTCTCGTTCCTCATCATCGGCTTTGCGGTGTTCATGGTGATGCGGGCGGCGGTCAAGCTGTATCCGCCGGCACCCGTGGCGGCGCCCAACACCCGGGACTGCCCCTACTGCGCCACCCCGATTCCGCTGGCCGCGCGCCGGTGCCCCAACTGCACGTCCGAGGTGGCGAAGGCGGCGTAGCCCCCGCCAGCGCCCGCCATCGGAATTCGGCATCGCAGGGCGGGGAGACCTTGCGGGCGGCGGAGCGGGGCCATACTTTGTGATGCAAAGTACTTCCTGATCCACCCTGGCCCGTCTATCATTGCCGCCATGGCCGCAGCCCCCCGGGTCCACACGGAGAATCGAGAGTCGCCCGCGCTCCATGCGCGGGCGATGGATAACCTCTCCTTCATCCGGCGCACCATGGAGCGCGCGACGCCGTTCACGGCCGTCCCCGGCTGGGGCGGTGTCATCATGGGCTTCGTGGCACTCGCCGCCGCACTCGCGACCTCACCTGCGGAAAGTCTCAGGGGCTGGCTCGGCACCTGGCTCGGCGCCGCACTCGTCGCGCTCGCGATCGGCTGGGCAGCCATGCGCATCAAGGCGCGGCGGTGCGGCACCTCGATCTTCTCGGGCTCGGGTCGGCGGTTCGTGCTGAGCTTCATCCCGCCATTTGTCGTCGCGGGGCTCCTCACCGCGGTTCTCGCGCGCGCCGGGTTCGAGCGCGCACTCCCCGGCACCTGGCTCCTGCTCTACGGGACCGGAATCGTGACGGGCGGCGCGTACTCCGTGCGCGTAGTGCCGCTCATGGGTCTCTGCTTCATGGCGCTGGGCACCGTGGCGCTCTTCGCCCCGCCCGCATGGGCGGGCGCGCTCATGGCGCTCGGGTTCGGCGGGCTCCACATCGGCTTCGGACTCATTATCGCGCGGAGGTACGGTGGCTGAATCGAACGCCGCCCGGCGCGACCTTGGCGGCGCCGCGCGCGAGCGGTCCGAACCGCCGGCGCATCAAAGCGCGCTGGAACTGGACCGGCTCATCCACGAGCGGATGCGGCTCGCCATCGTGAGCGCGCTCGCGGTGAACGAATCGCTCACCTTCAACGAGCTCAAGGCATTGCTCGAGACCACCGACGGCAACCTGAGCGTGCACGCCCGGCGACTCGAGGAGGCCCGGTACATCGCTTGCACCAAGTCGTTTGCCGGCCGCCTGCCCCGGACCGAATACCGACTGACCGCCGCAGGTCGCAAGGCATTGGAGCATTACCTCGACCATATGGAAGCCCTGATCCGGGAGACGCGGCCCCGCGGCCCCGGTGGTTCGGAGACGACCTCGTGATCAAACCGCCCGCCGCACCCCTGCCGGTCACGCCATCCAGCCTGCACGTCGGCATTATCATGGACGGGAACGGCCGCTGGGCCACCCGCCAGGGCCGCTCGCGCGCGGCCGGCCATCGCCAGGGTGCCAAGGTGGTGCGGCGCATCGCCGAGGTCGCGCCCGACCTGGGCGTGGGCATGCTCACGGTCTTCGCCTTCTCGGCCGACAACTGGCAGCGCCCCGATCGCGAAGTGAACTGGCTGATGCGACTCTTCCGCGAGTACCTGCGCACCGAGGCAATGCGGTGTGCCGCGACCGGCGTGCGTCTCACGGTCCTCGGCCGGCGCGACCGGCTCTCGAAGGGGCTGCTCGAGGCGGTGCAGATCGCCGAGTCGACGACGGCGGGCGGGCATCGCCTGCACCTGCGCATCGCCATCGACTACTCGGCGCGCGATGCCATCCTGCGCGCGGCGCAGTGCCTGAGCGCCGACACGGTGCCCTCGCGCGAGTCGTTCGGGCGATTGCTCTCGATCGTGGATCACGGCGGGCCGGCGGCGCAGCCGGTGGATCTGCTCATTCGAACGGGCGGCGAGCGGCGCCTGAGCGACTTTCTGCTCTGGGAATGCGCCTACGCCGAGCTCTGCTTCATGCCCATCATGTGGCCCGACTTCGGGCCCGAGCACCTGGCCGAAGCGGTGGCGGATTTCCGGCACCGGGAGCGGCGGTTCGGCGCGCTGCCTGACGCAGCGGCGGCGAGCTGAGGCCAGGGCTCGACGAACTCGAACGGTGCCACGCGCGCGATGCGCGCGAAATCCTTTCCGTTGTCCGTCACCAGCACCATCCCTTCGTCTCGGCACGAGAGCGCCAACAGCGCATCGTTGCCGAACGCCTTCGAGACGCGCCCGACCTCGAGCCGATCCCGATGAGCCAGATCGGACAGGAGGTCACCCGATTCGCGCCACGTCCGGGCCGAGGGGGTGACGACCCGCCCGCGACGGGCGTAGAGGTCGAGCGGCCGGGTCGGGCGGTGTGATCGTGATGCCAGACATGGCCCTGGTGCCCGCCATCAACGCGTCGCGGAAGACCACCGACCCGCGCTCCCTCGAGTGGCTCGAGGCCGATGGCCTCGGCGGCTTCGCCTCGGGCACCGTGTCCGGCATCCGCACGCGGCGCTACCACGCTCTGCTGCTCGTGGCCACGACGCCGCCGTCGGGGCGGATGGTGTTGGTGGACGGCTTCGAGGCCGCGATCGAGGCGGGCGGCCGGCGCGAGTTTCTCTCGCGACAGCACTACGCGCCCGACGTCACGGCGCCGGCCGACGCGGCGGAGCTGGAGGCATTCATCCACGAGCCGTGGCCTGCGTGGACGCTGCGCACACCGACCGGGTACCTGGTGGAGCAGGAGCTCTTCGTGCCCGCCGGCCTCCCCGCCGTTGCCCTCCGGTGGCGGCTCGTGGGCGGCACTGGCGGCGCGGTGCGCACCGGTGCGACAGATTCCGCGGCCAAGCCGGTGCAGCTCGTCGTACGGCCCTTTCTCTCCGGTCGCAACTTCCACGCGATGCACCAGGAGAACGCGGTCTTCGATTTTGGAGCGGAGATGGGCGAGGGCCGCGTTCGCTGGCACCCGTATGAAGGCGTTCCCGCGGTGACCGCGCTCGCCAACGCCGAGTATGCCCCCGAACCGCTCTGGTATCGCCGCTTCGTCTGTACGGAGGAGCTGGCGCGCGGGCTCGATTTCGTCACCGATCTCGCGGCGCCGGGTGTGTTCACCTGGGACCTCGCCGCCGGCGATGCAGTACTCCTTTTCACGACCGATCCCGCGGCGCTCGCGCGTGACGGTGAATCGCCGGCTGACGCCTTTGCCCGCCTGCGTGCGGCCGAGGCGCTGCGTCGCGCGCGCTTCGCTACACCACTCCACCGCGCGGCCGACGCGTATCTCGTGAAGCGCGGCGCCGGCAAGACGATCATCGCCGGCTATCCCTGGTTCGGCGATTGGGGCCGCGACACCTTCGTCGCGCTCCGCGGTCTCTGTCTCGCCGCGGGTCGGCGCGATGACGCCCGCGCAATCCTGCTCGAGTGGGCCGAACGGGTATCGGGCGGCATGTTGCCGAACCGATTTGCCGACGCCGGCGATGCGCCGGAGTTCAACGCGGTGGACGCGGCGCTCTGGTACGTGGTGGCCGTGCACGAATACCTGCAGGGCGACGGGTGGTCGCCGGAGCCGCCGGTGGGCGTCAGCGACCGCGAGCGGTTGGAAGCGGCGTGTCGCGCGATCATCGGGGGCTACGCCAGCGGTACGCGCCACCGGATCCACATGGATGTCGACGGGCTGCTCGCGGCGGGTGAGCCGGGCGTGCAGCTCACCTGGATGGATGCGAAGGTGGGCGATCGAGTGGTGACACCGCGAATCGGAAAGCCGGTCGAGGTGCAGGCGCTCTGGCTCAACGCGCTCCGGATCGTGAGTGACTGGGACCCGGCGTGGCGCGAGCCGTACGAGCGCGGCAGGAAATCCTTTCTCGAGCGGTTCTGGAACGAGGCCGCGGGATGTCTCTATGACATCGTCGATGCGGACCACCAGCCGGGCGCCGTGGATGCATCGCTCCGGCCCAATCAGATCCTTGCGGTGGGCGGGCTGCCCTTCGCGTTGCTCGACGGCGTCCGCGCCCGCCGAGTGGTGGACGTGGTGGAGCGCGCGCTCTGGACCCCGCTCGGGCTCCGCTCGCTCGCGGCGGACGATCCGCGCTACGCCGTGCGCTACGAGGGCGGCGTGCGCGAGCGCGACGGCGCCTATCACCAGGGCACCGTCTGGCCGTGGTTGCTCGGCCCGTTCGTGGAAGCGTGGTTACGGGTGCATGGCGACACGGCGGACACCCGGCGCCGCGCCCGCCACTGCTTTCTCGAGCCGCTGCTCCGCCACATGGGCGAGGCCGGACTCGGCCACGTCTCCGAGATCGCTGACGCGGAGCCGCCGCACACGCCGCGCGGCTGCCCGTTCCAGGCGTGGTCGGTGGGCGAGGCGCTCCGGCTCGACCAGGTGGTGCTCAGGCGTCCACGATTAAGTTCCGCCTGCGCATGAGGCAGCTCACCCGACGCCAGTTCCTCGCCGCGGGCGGTGCGGCCGCCACGGTTCTCGCGGGCGACATGTTCGCTGTCGAGCCCCGGCGCCTCCAGATCACCCGGTCAATGCTGCCCGTCCGTGGCCTCGCGCGCGCGCTCGAAGGCGTGCGCGTGGCCCACGTGAGCGACGTTCATCTTCCGGCCAATCGCGCCGTCGCCGCCGAAGCCCTCGACGCGCTCGAGCGCGAGCGGCCCGAGATCGTCGTTCTCACCGGCGACATCTGCGAGACCGTCGAGGCGTCGGCCGACCTCACCGATTTTGCCCGGCGCGCGCGGGGCACCATCGCTACCGCAGCCACGCTCGGCAACTGGGAGTATCGCGGCGGCCTGGGCGGGGAGGCGGGGCGCCGGGCATATGCGGCGGCCGGCGTGCCGCTCCTCACCAATGCACATCTCGCCGTGGAGCACGCCGGTGGCACGCTGCTGCTCGTGGGGCTCGACGACCTCGTTGCCGGCGATCCGAATCCGCGCACCGCGCTCGCCCGCCGTCCCATCGGCGCGCCCGAGCTCTGGCTCACCCATGCGCCCGGCCTCGCGGATCGCCTGCCGTTCGGACTCGGGGCGCGGCCCTCAGTGCTTCTCACCGGCCACACCCACGGCGGGCAGATCCGGATCCCCGGACTCCCCGCGTACACGCCCGTCGGATCGGGGCGGTTCGTCGCCGGCTGGTATCGCGATACGCTGGCGCCGCTCTACGTCTCCCGCGGCATCGGCACCGCCGACATCCGGGCCCGGCTCTTCTGTCCGCCGGAGTTGCCGATCTTCACGCTCACGCGAGCCTGACGCGCTGGCCGGCGCGCGGCGATCGCGCCGGACGCGAGGTGCCGCGCCGCCCACTGCACGACACCCCACACCTGATTACTTTGTTGCGCCGGCCCGGGATCCCTCTGCACGGGCCGCACTCGTTCTCTCCCTCGACCGGGTTGACGCGCGCATGAAGAGCTTCTGGAAGGTACCGGTTCTGCTTTCCGCGCTCGGCATCTTCGCCTGCGCACCGGCAAAGGAACGGACGGCCCATTCGGTGCTGGCCGAGGGAAGGACGTACACCAACTGGCTCTACGGCAGCCAATACTCCAAGCTCTGGGATCGGCTCACGCCGGAAATGCGTCAGGTCTTCGGCAGCGCGGCGGAACTTGGCGCGTTTGCCGGCCGCGCGGTGACGCGGCTCGGCCGCGAGGAAGGGAAGGCGGAGGAGCAGGTGGCCGGGCGCGGCCCGGAGCAGGTGTACAGCAGGACCGCCTCGTTCACCAGCTCGCGCAAGCCGGTGACGATCGAGTGGTCGCTCACGCCGGAGGGGACGGTGAGCGGGCTGGTGGTGAGGCCGGCGGACCAATAAACGGACAGACGGACAGGCGGTCAGTACAACAACTGACCGTGCAGCACCGTCACTGCCTGGCCGCCGAGCAGGACGCGGTCGCCGCGCAGGCCGACCCGCACGACACCGCCGCGCGCGGACGCCTGATACCCCACCATGTCGCTCTTGCTCAGACGCGGCCCCCAGAATGGGCCCAGCACGCAGTGCGCGGAGCCGGTGACGGGGTCTTCCGGGATCCCGCTCGCCGGCGCGAAGAAGCGTGAAACGAAATCGAATTTCGGGTCGTCGGAGGCGGCGGTCACGATGACACCGCGTCCGCCGATGCGCTCGAGGAGTGTGAAGTCGGGCGCAATGGCCCGCACGGCGGCGGCGGACTCGAGCTCGACCAGGTAATCGAATCGGCTCTGCGCCACCTGGCAGAGGCGCGCGCCGAGCGCCCGCTCGAGCGCGGGCGGCACCGGGCACGGCACCGCCGGCGTCACGGGAAAATCCAGGGAGATCCACTCGCCGGCGCGGCTCGCCGTGAGCAGGCCGCTCCGGGTCTCGAATCGGGCCGTCGCGTCCGGCGGCAGGTGGCCCGCCTCCCAGAGAAAATGCGCGCTTGCGAGCGTGGCGTGGCCGCAGAGGTCGACTTCCACCGCGGGTGTGAACCAGCGGAGCTGGTACGAGCCATTCCCGGGCCGGCCAGGAGCGAGCTGCCCGTCCGCGCGGAGCAGGAACGCCGTCTCGGCGAGGTTCATCTCGCGCGCCACGGCCTGCATCCACGCGTCCTCGCGTGGCGCGGGCAGGAGGCACACCGCGGCGGAATTGCCGGCGAACGGTGTCGCCGTGAAGGCATCGATCTGGGTGATGCCCAGCGGCATGGCTACGCTCCTCAGAGGGTGGGCATCGGGCCGCTGTGCCGCCGGCGTGCGGCTTCGGCCGTGTCGAGCACCTGCCGCACGCGTTGCGCCAGCCGGTCGGGCGCGAACGGCTTCTGCTCGAAGAGCGCGCCCGGCGAAAGGAGGCCGCGCTCCACCACGTCTTCTCCCGTATATCCCGACATGTAGAGGATCGGAATGCCCGGTTCCATGACCGCCATGCGCTGCCCCAACTCCCGGCCGCCGGCCACCGGCATCACGACATCCGAGACCACCAGATGCACGCCGCCCCGGTGCGCGTCGAGATACGCCACCGCGTCGGACACGGTGGAGGTCTCGACGACGGTATAGCCGTGCTCGCGCAATCCGCGGCTGGTGAGCGCGCGCACGATCGCCTCGTCCTCCACGACGAGGATGGTCTCGGTCCCCCGCGCATCGCCGCTCGCGCCGTTGCCGGCCGCCGCGATCGGCCCCGACGTCTTCACCCGCGGCAGGTAAATCTTGAACACGGTGCCGTGCCCCACCTCGCTGTAGGCCCAGACGAACCCGTCGCTCTGTTTCACGATGCCGTACACGGTCGAGAGGCCGAGCCCGGTGCCTTTGCCCACCGCTTTGGTGGTAAAGAAGGGCTCGAACATCTGCGCCTGCACCTCGGCGCTGATGCCGCTGCCGGTGTCGCTCACGGCCAGCATGACGTACGCACCAGGCGGAATCCGCACGCCGGGATGGCTCTCGGCGTACGCGCCGTCGAGCGAGACCGACGTGACCTCGACGGACACTCGCCCCGGCTCGGCCATCGCATCGCGCGCGTTGAGCACGAGGTTTACGAGCACCTGCTCGAGCTGCGCGTGGTCCACCCGCACGATGCAGGGCTCGGGCGCCCGCTTGAGATCGAGCACGTGATCGTCACCGAGCGAGCGCCGCAGCATGCGCTGGCTGCGGTCGAGCACGGTGTTGATGTCCATCAGCTCGACGCGGCGGTACTGCTGGCGGGTGAAGGCCAGCAACTGCCGGGTGATGTCGGCAGCGCGGGTGCCGGCGCGGACGATCTCGTCGAGATCGCCGTGGCGCGCGTCGTCGGGGGCAAGGCTCTTCTGGACGAAGCTCGCGAAGCCGAGCACGCCGGTCATCATGTTGTTGACCTCGTGCGCCACGCCGCCGGCGAGGCGGCCGGCGGCCTGCATCCGCTCGGCGCGGCGGAGCTGCTCCTCGACCCGCTTCCGCTCGCTTACGTCGCGGAAGATGCCGCGTACCACGTCCGGCCGGCCGCTCTTGAACGTGGCACTCACGCTTCCCTCCACGGTGAGCGAGGCGCCGGCCCGGGTGCGGAGCACGATCTCGAGGTGCCCTACCGATTCGCCGGCGAGCACGCGGCCAAAGGCGTCGGCGCAGCGGTCGAGGTCTTCGAGATCCACCACGTCGGCAAGCTGGCGCTCGGCCAGCTCTTGCGGCGCGTAACCCAGGGCGGCATGCCAGGCGGCGTTGGTGTAGAGGAACGTGCCGCCGGGTGACGTCACGCAGACCAGATCGCTGGCGTTGTCGAAGAGGTCGCGGTAGCGCGCCTCGCTCTCCCGCAACGCCTGCTCGGCGCGGCGGCGCTCGTCGATATTGACGGCGCTCATGCATACGCCGATCACGTCGCCCGCATCGTCCACCACGGGGACATCGCTCGTCTCGAACCAGCGGGTGGTGCCCGCGGTGTCGACGATGCAGTACTCGCGGCGGTGGGTCTCGCCGGCCTGGGCGGCCGCGAGGCCCTCCGCCGTGCCGGGGAGGAATTCCTCGATCCGCTCGCCCTCCGCGAGTCGGCGGCCGGTGAGCCGCACGGCCCAGTCGTCCGCCGTCGGATTGAAGGCCTGCACGGTGCCGGTGCGGTCCACCAGCACGAAGCACTGCAGGCTGTTATTGAAGAGGGCGCGCAGGTTGGCCTCGGAGCGGCGGAGGGCCAGCTGGGCCCGGCTCTGCTCGGCGTGCGCGTTGGCGCGCATCAGGGCCGCCTCGATGGCCGGGCCGATGCGGGAGAGATTGCCCTTGAGCAGGTAGTCGGCGGCGCCCGCCTTCATGCAGCCGACCGCGGTCTCCTCGTTGACCGAGCCGGTGACGATGAGGAGCGGCGTCGCCGGCGCCCACTGCTTGGCCAGGGCGAGCGCCGCCATCCCGTCGAAGCGGGGCAGCGTGTAGTCGGAGAGGATCACATCCGGATGGAATTCGTCGAGCGCGCGGCGAAACCCGTCTTCCGTATCGACCCGACATGCGACGAATCCGATGTTGGCCCGCTCGAGCTCGTACTCGACCAGCTCGGCATCCATCGGCATGTCTTCCAGAATCAGAACTCTGAGCTTGTCCGGAGCCGGCATACCGGGTTGATTGACAGGAGTTGGGCGCCGGCCCGCGGCCGGGTGACGAGACACACTTAAAATGGGCACTGAGAAGCCTCGTGGCCAGCGGCCATCGGGCGGGCGAGTGTGACCCCGGTCACAGACCCCGCGTGATTCCCGTTGAGATTTGAGCAGTTTGCCCGACGGCCCACCGTTCTGCCCCTGGAGTTCAGATGCCGACCTCGCATTCGACCACCAACGGCCGGGCCGCGGCGGATCGCCGGGCCAATGGCCGCACGTCGAAGGCCGCCTCCGACCGCACGTTGCCGCCGCCCCCCGATGCGCTCGATCTGAATCAATTGCTGGCCGTGCTCACGGCAGTGCGGCGTGGCGATTTCACCATCCGGATGCCGAGCACGCTCACCGGCATCGCGGGCAAAGTGGCGGACACGCTCAACGATATCATCGATCTGAACGAGAGCACCGCCCAGGAGCTTGCGCGCGTCGGCAAGACGGTGGGCAAGGAGGGCAAGATCACCCAGCGGGCCAGCCTGCACGCGGCGGGCGGCTCGTGGGCGGCGTCGCTCAACTCGGTGAACACGCTGATTGCAGACCTGGTGCAGCCCACCAACGAGGTCTCCCGCGTGATCGGCGCCGTGGCCCGCGGCGACCTCACGCAATCGATGTCGCTCGACATCGAGGGGCGCCCGCTGCAGGGCGAGTTCCTCCGCATCGGCCGCACCGTGAACGCCATGGTGGACCAGCTCGGCTCGTTTGCCTCGGAGGTGACCCGCGTGGCGCGCGAGGTCGGCACCGAAGGGCGGCTTGGCGGGCAGGCCAAGGTGAAGGGAGTCGGCGGCACGTGGAAGGATCTCACGGACTCGGTCAACAGCATGGCCGGCAACCTGACGGCGCAGGTGCGCAACATCGCCCAGGTGACGACGGCGGTGGCGAATGGGGACCTCTCGAAGAAGATCACAGTCGACGTGCGCGGCGAAATCCTCGAGCTCAAGGACACCATCAACACGATGGTCGACCAGCTCAACTCGTTTGCGTCCGAAGTCACGCGCGTAGCGCGCGAGGTGGGCACGGAAGGAAAGCTGGGCGGCCAGGCGCAGGTAAAGGGCGTGGCCGGCGTGTGGAAGGACCTCACGGACAACGTGAACCTGATGGGCAGCAATCTCACGGGTCAGGTCCGCAACATCGCGCAGGTGACCACGGCGGTGGCGAACGGAGACCTCTCGAAGAAGATCACGGTGGACGTGAAGGGCGAAATCCTGGAGCTCAAGAACACCATCAATACGATGGTGGACCAGCTCAATTCGTTTGCGTCAGAGGTGACCCGCGTCGCCCGCGAAGTCGGCACCGAGGGCAAGCTCGGCGGGCAGGCGCGCGTGGGCGGCGTCGCGGGGGTGTGGAAGGACCTCACCGACAACGTGAACCTGATGGCGAGCAATCTGACCGGCCAGGTGCGCAACATCGCCGAGGTCACGACGGCCGTGGCCCGCGGCGACCTCAACAAGAAAATCACGGTGGACGTCCGCGGCGAGATCCTCGAGCTCAAGAACACCATCAACACGATGGTGGACCAGCTCAACTCCTTCGCCTCCGAGGTGACGCGTGTCGCGCGCGAGGTGGGCACCGAGGGCAAGCTCGGCGGCCAGGCCAAGGTGAAGGGGGTCGGCGGCACCTGGAAGGACCTCACCGACAACGTGAACTCGATGGCCGGCAACCTCACGGCGCAGGTGAGAAACATCGCCGAAGTGACGACGGCCGTGGCCCGCGGTGAGCTGGACAAGAAGATCACGGTGGACGTGAAGGGTGAGATCCTGGAGCTCAAGAACACCATCAACACCATGGTGGACCAGTTGAGCTCCTTCGCGTCCGAGGTGACCCGCGTGGCGCGCGAGGTCGGTACGGAAGGCAAGCTGGGGGGCCAGGCCCAGGTGAGCGGCGTCGCGGGGGTATGGAAGGACCTCACCGACAACGTGAACTCGATGGCCGGCAACCTCACGGCGCAGGTCCGGAACATCGCCGAAGTGACGACCGCCGTCGCCACGGGCGACCTGTCGAAGAAGATCACCGTCGACGTGCGCGGAGAAATTCTCGAGCTCAAGAACACGATCAACACGATGGTCGATCAATTGAGCTCGTTCGCCGCGGAGGTGACCCGCGTGGCCCGCGAGGTGGGCACCGAGGGCCGGCTCGGCGGACAGGCGCAGGTGAAAGGCGTGGCCGGCACCTGGAAGGACCTGACCGACAACGTGAACCTGATGGCCAACAACCTCACCGGTCAGGTCCGGAACATCGCCGAAGTGACGACCGCGGTGGCCCGCGGCGAGCTCAACAAGAAGATCACGGTCGATGTGCGCGGCGAGATCCTCGAGCTCAAGAACACCATCAATACGATGGTGGACCAGCTCAATTCGTTTGCGTCGGAAGTCACGCGTGTGGCCCGCGAGGTGGGCACGGACGGCAAACTGGGCGGCCAGGCCCAGGTGCCGGGTGTCGCCGGTGTGTGGAAGGATCTCACGGACAACGTGAACCTGATGGCCAACAACCTGACCGGTCAGGTCCGCAACATCGCCGAGGTGACGACCGCGGTGGCCCGCGGCGAGCTCAACAAGAAGATCACCGTGGACGTGAAGGGCGAGATTCTGGAGCTCAAGGACACCATCAATACGATGGTGGACCAGCTCAACTCGTTTGCCTCCGAGGTGACGCGTGTCGCGCGCGAGGTGGGCACCGAGGGCAAGCTCGGCGGCCAGGCGCAGGTGAAAGGCGTCGGTGGCATCTGGAAGGACCTCACCGATAACGTGAACTCGATGGGCGGCAACCTGACGGCGCAGGTGCGCAATATCGCCCAGGTGACGACGGCGGTGGCCAACGGGGACCTCTCGAAGAAGATCACCGTGGACGTGCGCGGCGAAATTCTCGAGCTCAAGGACACCATCAACACGATGGTGGACCAGCTCAACTCATTCGCGTCGGAAGTCACGCGTGTGGCGCGCGAGGTGGGCTCCGAGGGCAAGCTCGGCGGCCAGGCCCACGTGACCGGCGTGGCGGGCGTCTGGAAGGACCTCACCGACTCGGTGAACAGCATGGGCGGCAACCTCACCGCCCAGGTCCGCAACATCGCCGACGTCACGACCGCCGTGGCCAAGGGCGAGCTCAACAAGAAGATCACGGTGGACGTCCAGGGCGAAATCCTGGAGCTCAAGAACACCATCAACACGATGGTGGACCAGCTCAATTCATTCGCGTCGGAAGTGACCCGCGTGGCCCGCGAGGTGGGCACCGAAGGCAAACTGGGCGGTCAGGCGCAGGTGACCGGCGTCGCCGGCGTCTGGAAGGACCTCACCGATAACGTGAACTCGATGGCCGCGAACCTCACGACCCAGGTGCGCGGCATCGCGAAGGTCGTGACCGCGGTGGCCAACGGCGACCTCAAGCAGAAGCTCGTGGTGGAAACCAAGGGCGAGATCGCGACGCTGGCCGACACGATCAACAACATGATCGACACGCTGGCCACCTTCGGCGACCAGGTGACCAATGTGGCCCGCGAGGTGGGCGTCGAAGGCAAGCTCGGCGGCCAGGCCCGGGTGCCGGGCGCCGCGGGCACCTGGCGCGAGCTCACGGGCAACGTGAATCAGCTCGCGGGCAACCTCACCACGCAGGTCCGCGCCATCGCGGAGGTGGCGACGGCGGTCACCAAGGGCGACCTCACGCGGAGCATCGCGGTCGAGGCGCCGGGTGAGGTGGCCGAGCTCAAGGACAACATCAACGAGATGATCCGCAACCTCCGCGACACCACGCGGAAGAACACCGAGCAGGACTGGCTCAAGACCAACCTGGCCAAGTTCAGCCGCACGCTGCAGGGCCAGCGCGACCTCGCCGCCGTCTCTCAGCTCATCCTCTCGGACCTCGCCCCGCTCGTCATGGCGCACCACGGCTCGTTCTACGTGGTGGACGCCATCGGCGACGAGCCCACCCTCAAGCTGCTGGCGAGCTACGCCTACCAGGACCGCAAGAAGGTGGCGCGGGTCTTCCGCTTCGGCGAAGGCCTGGTGGGCCAGTGTGCGATGGAGCGGCGGATGCTCACCATCCAGCAGGTGCCGCGCAACTACGTGCGGATCAGCTCCGGCCTGGGCGACGCGCCGCCCCGCGGCCTCGTCATTCTGCCGGTGCTCTTCGAGGGCGAGATCAAGGCGGTGCTGGAGCTCGCCACGCTGGACGACTTCGACGAAATCCGCCTCTCGTTCCTGGAGCAGCTCGCCGAGAGCATCGGCATCGTGCTCAACACGATCGAGGCGAACATGCGGACGGAGGGCCTGCTCAAGCAGTCGCAGGCGCTCACCGAGAGCCTGCAGCGGCAGCAGGAGGCGCTCACCGAAACGAACAGCCGGCTCGAGGAGCAGGCCCGCTCGCTGCAGCAGTCCGAGGAGCTGCTCAAGAAGCAGCAGGACGAGCTCACCCGCAAGAACGTGGAGCTGGAGGAAAAGGCGCAGCTCCTCTCCGACCAGAAGACCGAGGTGGAGCAGAAGAACATGGAGGTGGGGCAGGCCAAGCAGGCGCTGGAGGAGAAGGCCGAGCAGCTCGCCCTCATCTCCAAGTACAAGTCCGAGTTCATGGCCAACATGTCGCACGAGCTCCGGACGCCGCTCAACAGCCTGCTCATCCTGTCGCAGATGCTGAGCGAGAACTCCGACGGCAACCTCACCATCAAGCAGGTCGGGTTCGCGCAGACGATCCACAGCTCGGGGTCGGACCTGCTCGACCTCATCAACGACATCCTCGATCTCTCCAAGATCGAGTCGGGCACGATGCAGATCGATGTGGGATCGGTGCCGTTCGCCGAGCTCCGGCGATTCGTCGAGAGCACCTTCCGCCAGGTGGCGGATCTCAAGAGCCTCGACTTCAACGTCGACGTGCAGACCGACCTGCCACCCGCGATCCAGACCGACGCGCGGCGCCTGCAGCAGGTGC
The DNA here is from genome assembly GCA_036279355.1 of Gemmatimonadales bacterium. Taxonomy (NCBI): domain Bacteria; kingdom Pseudomonadati; phylum Gemmatimonadota; class Gemmatimonadia; order Gemmatimonadales; species Gemmatimonadales bacterium. The sequence continues at coordinate 39,566 of DASUJH010000025.1, read as the reverse complement.
TCAAGAACCTCCTGTCCAACGCGTTCAAGTTCACCGAGCGCGGAAACGTGTCGCTCCGGGCATACCTCGCCACGTCGGGCTGGAACCCGGAGCAGGAGCTGCTCAACGCGGCCAACAGCGTCGTGGCGTTCGAGGTACACGACACCGGCGTCGGCATCCCGAAGGACAAGCACAGCGTCATCTTCGAGGCGTTCCAGCAGGGCGACGGGACGACCAGCCGGAAGTACGGCGGCACCGGCCTGGGCCTCTCCATCAGCCGGCAGATCACGCGCCTGCTGGGTGGTGAGATCCGGCTCGCGAGCCAGCCCGGCCTCGGCAGCACGTTCACCCTGTACCTGCCGCTCATCTATCCGACGCAGCCCGTGCCCCAGCCGCCCAGCGTGGACGACCTCGCCGTGGCGGTGGCGGAGGCGGGCGCCGAGTTCGCCTCCAACACCGCCGCGACCGCCACGGCGCGCCCGGTGCTGGCGCCGGTGGTGGAGCGTGCGGTGGCGGACGACCGCTCGGAGATCCAGGCCGGCGACCGCATCCTGCTCATCGCCGAGGACGACCCGAACTTCGCGCAGATCCTGCTCGACATGGCGCGCGAGCGCGGGTTCAAGGGGCTCGTGGCGCAACGGGCGGACAAGGCGCTGCAACTCGCGCGCGAGTACCACCCCACCGCGGTGACGCTCGACCTCCGGCTCCCCGATGCCGATGGCTGGACCATCCTCGACCGGCTCAAGCACGACCCCGGCACCCGGCACATTCCGGTGCACATCATCTCGGTCGAGGAGAACTGGCAGCGCGGCCTCCGGCTCGGCGCGCGCGACTTTCTGGTGAAGCCGGCCACCAGGGAAACGCTCTCCGAGGCGTTCAGCTCGCTGCACGACTTCCTCGACCGGCCGGTAAAGCGCCTGCTCGTGGTGGAGGATGACGAGGCGCAGCGTGAGAGCATCGTGGAGCTGATCGGCCACTCGGACGACGTGGAGACCACCACGGCGGCCACCGGCGAAGCGGCGCTCGATCTCCTGCAGCGGCAGTCGTTCGACTGCATGGTGCTCGACCTCGGGCTTCCCGACATGACGGGCTTCCAGCTCGTGACCCGGGTGAAGAGCGAGGTGGGCCTCCGCAAGCTCCCGACCATCGTGTACACCGGGAAGCAGCTCTCCAGGAACGAGGAGGCGGAGCTCCGCCGGCTCGCGGAGTCGGTGGTAATCAAGGACGCGCGCTCGCCCGAGCGGCTGTTCGACGAAACCGCGCTTTTCCTCCACCGGGTGACGGCGACGCTGCCCGACTCGCGCCGTGCCATGCTCGAGCAGCTTCACCGCTCCGACCCCACGCTTGCGGGCCGCACGGTGCTCATCGTGGACGATGACGTGCGCAACATCTTCGCGCTCACGACCTTCCTCGAGCGGAGCGAGATGAAGGTGGTATACGCCGAGAGCGGGCGGGAGGGGATCGCGCGGCTGCAGGAGACGCCCGGGGTGGACGTGGTGCTGATGGACGTGATGATGCCGGAGATGGACGGCTACGAGACGATGCAGGCCATCCGCGAGCTGCAGCGGTTCCGCCACCTGCCGATCATCGCGGTCACTGCCAAGGCGATGAAAGGCGACCGGGAGAAGTGCATCGAGGCGGGCGCGTCGGATTACATCGCGAAGCCGGTGGACATGGAACAGCTACTGTCGTTGCTTCGGGTATGGCTGTACCGGTAGGCGGTCGGGCGGTCGGGCGGTCGGGCGGTCAGATGGACGAGCCGGGCGGGCGGTCAGGCGGTCAGGTGGACGGGCAGCCGATCGGGCGGTCAGGCGGTCCGGAAATGGCCGAGACCGAAACTCATGCGCCGCCCCCTCTGACCGATCTCGACGACGACCCCGACCGCCCGGCCGCCGGACCGCCCGACCGCCGGACCGCCCGACCGGCCGCCCGTCCGGCCGCCCGTCCGGCCGCCCGGCCGCCCGCCCCGGTCAACATCCTGCTCGTCGACGATCAGCCGGCCAACCTCGTGGCGCTCGAGGCGATGCTGGGGTCGCTCGGGCAGAACCTCGTCACGGCGCAGTCGGGGCGCGAAGCGCTCAAGCGGCTGCTCACCGACGAGTTCGCCGTGATCCTGCTCGACGTGAAGATGCCGGACATGGACGGTTTCGAGACCGCCACATTGATCCGCGAGCGGGACAAATCGCGCCACACGCCGATCATCTTTCTCACCGCCGCCGACCGCACGCAGACCGAGGCGGTGCACGGCTACGCGGTGGGCGCGGTCGACTATCTCGTCAAGCCGATCGTGCCTGAATTCGTGCGGTCGAAGGTGGCGGTGTTCGTCGAGCTGGCCAAGAAGACGGCGCAGCTGAGCCGCCAGACGGAGCTCCTGCAGGCGAGCGAGCAGGCGGCGCACGCCATGGCGGCGGAGCAGGCGGCGCTGGTGCGCGAGCTGGAGCACAAGAACCGGGAGCTGGAGAGCTTCAGCTACGCCGTCTCGCACGACCTCCGCGCGCCGCTCCGGCGCATCGACGGCTTCGGACGCATGCTGCTCGAAACGCAGGGGCCGCACCTCGACGAGAGCGGCCGCCGCTGCATCGACCGGATGCGCGAGGCGAGCCAGCAGATGGCGCAGCTCATCGACGACGTGCTCTACCTCGCGCGGGTGACCCGGGCCGAGCTGCGCGAGCACGAGGTCGATCTGAGCGGGCTCGTGGGGGTCATCGTCGACCGGCTGCACGAGGCCGAGCCGGCGCGCGAGGTGGAGGTACGCATCCGGCCCGGCGTCACGGCCCAAGGCGACGGGCAGTTGCTCCGGATCGCGCTCGAGAATCTGCTGGAGAACGCCTGGAAATTCACCGCCAGGGAGCCGGCGGCGCGCATCGAGTTCGGCATGACCCAGGTCGCCGGCGAGCCCACCTACTTCATCCGCGACAACGGGACCGGCTTCGACATGGCCCACGCCGATCGGCTCTTCGGTCCGTTCCAGCGCCTCCACCTGGCGAGTGAGTTCCCCGGCACGGGCATCGGGCTCGCCACGGTCCAGCGCATCATCCACCGGCACGGCGGCCGGATCTGGGCCGAGGCCACGCCGGGGCAGGGGGCGACGTTCCAATTCACGCTCGGCAGGTCCCGGGCGTAGTGGCGGGCGGCGCACCCACGGGGAGCGCCCGGTGAGCCCGGGCAGCATTCCGGAAGACGTGGACCGCTTCCTCGCGCGTCACGTCGACACCATCGAACATCTCGAAGTTCTGCTCCTGATCTACCGCTCGCCATCCGAGGCATGGACGGCGGACGCGGTGGCGCGCGCTCTCTACAGCCAGCCGACCTCGGCCGCGCGGCGCCTCGCGCTGCTCAGGGAACAGGGGTTGGCGAAGGAGTCGACGGAGCATACCGACCCTCGGGCCTACTCCTACGGCCCGGCGACGCCGGAGCTCGACGCCACAGTCCGGCGGCTGGCGGAGACTTATCGCGAGCGCCGGGTCGCGGTCATCACGGCCATCGCTTCACGCCCCATGGAAAACGTGCGTGCGTTCTCGGACGCCTTCCGGCTGCGGAAGCCGGCGGAGGAATAACATGGCTCCGTTCGTCTACGTGCTCTGCGCCCTCACGAGCTTCGCGTGCGCCGCGTTGCTGCTCCGGGGCTGGCGGACCCGCGGGGTGGGACTCCTGTTCTGGAGCGGCCTCGGATTCGTCGGATTCGCGCTCGGCAACATCATGCTGGTGGTCGATGTGCTGGTGCTGCCGAGCTACGATCTGGCGCTGCTCCGGAGCGTGCCGATCCTGGCGGGACTCGCGGTCATGCTGTACGGCCTCATCTGGGAGACGCGGTGATGCGCGCCTACACGCCGGTGCTGCCGATCATCTCGGGCGCAATCGTCGCGGGCTACACGGTGGCGGGGCTCTTCTTCCTGCGCTTCTGGCGGGAGACGCGGGACCGGCTGTTCGCCGTCTTCGCCGTGGCGTTCTGGACCCTTGGCGTGCAGCGGCTCACGCTCGCGCTGCTCAACGATCCGCCGGACGAGGCGGTGACGGGGCTCTACCTGCTCCGGCTCGCGGCGTTCGTGCTCATACTCTGGGCGATCTTCGACAAGAATCGCGGGGGGAAGAGGTAGGGCGGCCGCCGATCGGTGCTCGTTCGCCCGCAACGGAGGGGGTCGCGCCTGCGCGGACTGCAGTTCGCTCAATCGGCGAGATCCCAAGGGGGGCTACCGCTCACTGACGTCCGCTCCGGCGCCACCCCCTCCGTTGCGGGCTCGCCGGCGCTCCGAACCGCGGCCGCTCGGAGCGCGAAGGTTGGCAGCCCCACACGGAGGCCGTTCTAGCGCGCCGGCATCTTCGCGAGATACCGCTCCCGCAACACCCGCGCGTGATGCCGCTCGTGCCCCGCGATGATCGCGCCGAGCGCACGCGCGGTGACCTCCCTGCCGCTCACCACGCCGCGGCGCCGCAGCGTCTCCGGATCGAGCGAGCGGAAGAGCGCCAGCGTAGAGGCCCGCGCCGCGCGCAGCTCGTCCACCAGCGAGGCGAGCGAGCGCCGCTCGAACCCGGCGCCGTTCACATAGGCCTCCTCGTCGAACGAGGGCAGTGGCGTCTTGTCCCCGCGCGCGATGCAGAGGGCACGATAGGTGAAGATGCGATCGGCGTCGGCGAGGTGCCCAACGACTTCCTTCACGCTCCACTTGCCCAGCGCGTAGCGGAAGTTCGCCTGGGCGTCCGAGAGCGCGGCCAACGGTGCGACCGTCTCCTCGAGCTGGCTCGCCAGCACGGGAAGCACGTCATCGGCGGTGAGCTCGACGAGATACTGCTCGTAGAACGGATCGTACTCGCCGGGTTCGGGGCGGGCGAGGGCGGCGACTGGCATGTGTTCCCCCTGGTGGTCGGGCTCCGCTCGCTCCGGTTCGACCCACGCGACGGCGGCGCCGACCGCGATCTCGCCGTCGTCCAGCACCTCGGCAAAGGCGCCGCCGCCCCAATCCGGCCGCATCGCCGCCTGCAGGCCCGGCACCGCCTCGTCCATCCGCTCGCACGGCATGGTGGCGCCGCCGATCCGGAGCCGGCAGCCGCCCACGCGGAGCACGCGGCCGCGGCTCTCGACGAGCGGCACGCCGCTCACCATCAGGTTGGCCCGCCGGGCCGACGGCGGTGCCGCGCCGCCCACCTCGCGCATGAGGCGATCCCACGTTTCGCGCTCGATGATCGTCACCTGCCGCCGGCGACCCTGGTCAGCGTTGCCGACGAGCCCCTGACCGGCGACGAGCGTTGCGGCGGACACCGGGTCCATCGGTCCCCAGTGCGCCCGCTTGATCCAGATCGCCTCGAGGCGCCCGGGCACGGATCGGCGGCTCGGGAAACCCGACGCGCCTACGCGCGCCCGCCGAGCGCGCGGCGCAAGGCGTCGGGCTCGGCGGGCACGGCGACGCCGCCCACGCGCACGGTCGCCACCCGCCCGTTGAGACGCTCGGAGAGCCACGCCGCGACCGGTGCCGCGGCGTCCGACGGCAGGTCGAGCAGCTCGAAATCGAGCCGCCCCGATGAGCCGCCGCCCTGGCCCGCCGGCACTCGGCCGTCGAACCGGAGCCGCCCGCCGCCGGGTGTAGTGACGGTCGCGCCCGGCTGGAGCGAGCCGTTCATGCTCATAATGTCAAACGCGATGGTGATGTCGTCAGTGTCCAGCCTGAGCGGTATCGGCATGTAGTCCTCCAGGCCGCGCGGCGCTTATTGTTCCGAGCGGCTCGTCGAGCGGAGATAGAGTCCAACCAGCAGCAGCGCGACGCCCGCCATGATCGGCCCCGGGCCGCCGTAAGTCTCGAGCCAGAACGGCCGCTCGGTGGCGCTCCGAAGATGCTCGACAAAGGTGACGAGGCCCAGCACGGTCCCGATTACGCCGAGCAGGATGAGGAGCAGGGAAGCGAATCGCATCGAGGTCGATCTCCGGGTTGCCTGGCGAAGATAGCGGAGCCGGCGGCGCCTGTCAGCGCGCCATCACGCGGAGCGCACTCTGCCGCTGACCAGCCCGAACACCTGCTCATCGACCCAGCGCAGCAGCGCGCCGTCGATTTCCTCGACCGGCTGGTCCATCGTCTGCGGCATCACCTCGCGGCGCTTGCCTTCGCTCATGAGAAACCACATGGGCGGCAGGGCGGACTCCCCGCGGCGCTCGTTGGCGACCCGGCCCTCGTAGGACACGAAATGGAACTCTCGGCCGCGGTGGACCAGGCGCCGCTGTTCGACTTTATAGCTGCTCACGTGAGTCTCGATTTCAGAGGTCGGATCGCGCGCCAAGTCGTGCACGCGGCCGAAATCTAACCGGGAATCCGTACGGCGGCTCGCTTCCGTGCAGCCGGTCCGACGCCGCCGGCGACACGCTCTGCAGCGCCCCTTGCCGAGTGGTCGAATCCGTGCTAGTCATGGCGGGCCGGTGACGTCCGGTGCCCCTCCACCATTTCGCCAGCAAACTGCATGCGCCGCCTTCTCGTGACCGTCGCGCTGGCCGTGCCCGCTGCCCTCCCGGCGCCCGCGTACGCCCAGCACCTCCGCGATCAGATTTCGCAGCTCTTCATCTTTACCGCCGGCCAGGACCCGCTCTTCCTCGGCGGCTCGGGCGATCCCAACAATCCCGAGTCGATCCGCATCCACGGCAGCCACTTCATTCCCTCGGCGGCCTCGAGCAACGGAACGGTGATTGCCTTCCTCACCGACGCGGTGGGGAGCAGCGCGGCGGACGTGCCGGTGAGCGCGGCGAGCGGCGGCTCGACGTTCAGCTTCGAGGGCGGCGTGCCGACCCGCACGTCGACATCGGCGGGGCCCATCTTCGGCGAGCGCGCGCAGACGCTGGGCCGCGGGCGCATGCTGGCGGGGGTGACCCGCACGGGCCTCAGCTTCAAGACGTTCCGCGGCGTGGACCTCGACAATGTACGCTTCACCTTCACCCACGCCAACGTGGACTTTCCCGGCTGTGATTCGGTGGCGGGGGGCGACTGCTCGCTCATGGGCGTGCCGACGGTCGAGAACGAGACGATCGACCTCGGGCTCGCGCTCGACATCCACGTCACGGTCACCTCGTTTCTGCTCACCTACGGCATCACCGATCGGGTGGACCTCGGGGTCGTGTTGCCGATCGTCACCACCTCGATGCGCGGCAACAGCAGCGCGCAGATCAACCCGTTCGGGCCGCCGCCCGCCGTCCACTTCTTCGGCGGCACGCCCACCAATCCGGTGCTCACCGCGACGCGCTTCGTCGAGGGAGCGGCGACGGGCCTGGGCGACGTGGCCGCGCGAGCCAAGGTCAACCTGCGCCGGGGCGATCCGCTCTCGCTCGCGCTCCTCGCCGACGTGCGCTTCCCGACCGGCAGCGAAGAGGACCTGCTCGGCGCGGGCGCCTTTGCCGTGCGCGGGCTCGCCGTGGCGTCGGCCCGGTTCGGCGCCTTCTCGCCGCACGTGAACGTGGGGTATGCCTACCGCGGCGGCGAGTTCCAGACCGACGCGGTGCTGGCCACGGCGGGGTTCGACCAGCTCTTGGCGCCGTGGGCTACGCTCGCGGCGGACGTCATCTCCGAGCTGCAGGTCGGCACCAATCCGCTCGTGGTGCCGGCGCCGGTCGTGATCCAGTCACCCTACCGCCGCGTCATCACGCCCACCACGATCCCCGACACCCGCGACGATCTGGTCGATGCTTCGCTCGGCGTCAAGCTCACGGCGGTGCAGGGCGTCACCTTCATCGCCAACACCGAGTGGCCGCTCAACCGCGGCGGGCTCCGGCCGAACCTCATCTGGACGGCGGGGCTCGAGTACAACTTCTGACGGCGGCTAGCGCACCTCGCTGATCTGCCAGCCGCCCGGCGCGAGCCGGAACGCCGCGTGGAAGGAAATCGCCTGCTCCTCGCGCCGGTGTGTGCTCTCGTTGGTGTAGGTGTAGGAGCCGGTCACCTGTCCGTCGGCCGCGCCCGTTCCGATCGAGAGCTGCGCGAGCCCAAGCTGCGCGTCGACGTGGCTCACGATCGTGAAAAACTGCTCCCACGACTGCTGCTGCGAAGCGGTCATTGCCGGATAGATGCGGCGGAGGTCGGCCACGCTGCGCGACCGGACTGCGGCCGCGTAGTCGGCGACGAGGCCGCGAATCGCCGCGCGCGCATCGACCTGGGCCGGCCGCGGCGCCGCCGCCGGCGGGGGCGGGGGTGGGGGCGCCTGCGACTGAGCCGACGGCGAGGGGGAGGGGGTCACTGCGGCCGACGAGGCGCGCTGCGGAAGAACCGCGCTCGATGAGGGCGGCGCGCTCACCCGCGGCGTAAGGGAAGGCGTCACCGGCGCAGGGACCGCCGAGTCCCGCGGGCGAACGCGCGCAAGGGCGGAGTCGCTCGGTGCGGTGCGGCGGGCGGAATCGCGAAGCGCTGGTGGCGGCGCGGATGGTTGCCGCGCGGATGTTGGGGGCGCGGATAGTTGCGCTTTGCGCTCTCGGGCCGCGGCGGCGAGCGAATCCCGGGCCGCTCCCGCCGACGAATCCCGGGCCCGCGCACGTCTGACCGGTGCAGCGGTCGGAGGCCGAGTTCTCGCCGATTCGGCTTCGTGCTTCTCCGGCGCCGCGTGCTCCGGTCGCTGCGCCTGCGCGGCCGCGGGGGACGAATCTGCCGCTGCCGAGTCCCCCGCTGAAGCAGCCGGCGCCGCTGGCTTCGGCGGCGACGGCACCGCGGGCGCCGCAGCCGGCGACGTGATCGGCGCCTCAGTCGGTCCCGACTGCGGGTTGGGCGTGCGCGCCTGCCGGAGCAGGACGGCCGCGGCAAGCACGAGCACACCGCCGGCCGCGGCGAGCGTCACCGCGCGCCCCCGTTGTCCGTGGCCCGTGGGCGTCCCCGCCGCTTCCGGTGCGTCAGCATCGCCGCCGGGGTGCGTGCCGGCCGGCGTCGTCGCCGCGGCGGTGCCGCGCCCTGCGGGTGCGACGACGCGCGTGGGCGTGGTACCGCCGGTCGGCGTTCCGATCGCGTCCAGCGTGTGCTGCACCTCGAGCGCCGTCTGTGGCCGATCGGCCGGTCGCTTGGCGAGGCACTGCATGACGAGTGTGCCGAGCAATGGCGGCACGCCGGGACGGAGCCGGTCCACCGATTCGGGCGCTTCGATCGCATGCGCGGCGAGCGTGGCCTGGGGCGAGCGGCCGGCAAACGGCGCTCGCCCCGCGAGCATTTCGTACGCCATGGCACCGAAGGCGTAGATGTCCGCGCGGTGGTCGGTCGTGGGATCGGCGGTGGCCTGCTCGGGCGCCATGTACGCCGGCGTACCGAGGGCGATGCCCATCGAGGTGAGCGCCGTGGGGCCCGCCTCGGCGTCGCCGATCGCGTGGCTGCTCGTCCCCGACTCGCGCAGCGCCTTGGCCACGCCGAAGTCGGTGACCACCGCGACACCGCCCGAGAGCAGCACGTTGTCCGGCTTGATGTCGCGGTGCATGACGCCGTGGCCGTGGGCGTATGCGATTGCCGACACCACATCGCGCAGGATGCGCAGCGTCTCGTTGATCGGCAGCTCGCCTTCGCGGCCGAGGCGCACCCTGAGCGATTCGCCCGCGATGAACGGCATCGTGAAAAACGGCAGCCCCTCCGACTCGCCGGCAGAGAGCAGCGGGACGATGTGCGGGTGCTGGAGCTGCGCCGCCAGCTGGATCTCGCGCCGAAAGCGCTCCACGCTCACACCCGCCGCGAGCTCGGGCAGCAGCACCTTGACCACCACCCGCCGGCCGAGCGCCGTCTCATGGGCCAGGAAGACGCGCGACATCCCACCGCCGCCCAGCTCGCGGTCGAGGCGATATGCGTCGCCCAGGGTGGCCTGGAGCTGCGCGGCGAGATCGGTCATTTGGCTGTGAAGGTGGCCCGGCGGGCGCGAAATCGCCAGACGGAGGCGGTGCGTCAGGCGTAATGGACGAGCACGTAGCGGAGCAGCACCAGCACGACGGCGAGAATGACTACCCCCCCGGCTCGACGGCCCACGCGCCTACCAGCGCGGGCGCGATGACGACACCGCGCCCCCGGACGGTTTCCTCGCGGAGGCGGTCGGCCAGCGTATCGATCCTGATTTCGTCGGCCGTCGCCACGCCGTAGCGCTCGATCGCGGGGAGCAGGCTGCGGATCAGATGCGCGAGCGCGGCGTACGTGGGGGCACCGGGGCCGCCGTCGATCCGATTGCGCATCACCATCTGCGGCGCCGGCAGTCCGGCGTCGACGAACGTCGTCAAGAGCTTCGCGCCCATCTCGGTGTCCGCGCCGCTCCGCCTGAACGACTCGAGGACCCACCAGCCGACGTTTTCGAAGAGCGGGTACGCGGGCAGGGCGACGGCGGTGCTCATGATCATCTCGTGCATCACGACGAGCGCGCCGGCCTTGAGATGCCGCCGGAGCCGCCGCAGGGTGGCCGCCGGGTCGGCGAGATACAGGAGCACGAGGCGGCCGACGAGCGCGTCGAACTCCCCGCCCACGTCGAGCTCGTCGAGGCTGCCCTCGGCGAAGGTGACGTTCGTGAGCCCGGCGCCCGCGGCCCGCTCGCGCGCGAGGCGGATGGCGTCGGCCGAGCGGTCGACGCCGAGCACCGAGCCCGATGGCCCCACCACGCGCGCGGCGAGAAACGACACGTCGCCCGGGCCGCAGCCGATGTCGAGCACGCGCATGCCGGGGAGGATGCCGGCGCGCTGGAACAGCTCCTCGGTCAGCTCGCCGAAGAATCGCGACTGCTGGATCAGCCGCTCGAGCTCCGCCTCGGAGTGGCCGAGCGCGTAGCTGGGCGCTGCGGGGGCCATGGTCATGCTCCGGACGGGTCGAGGTGGACGACGCGCACCGGCACCAGCGCGTCGAGTGCGGCGGCCACCATGCTCCGGTGGCAGTGGGCGGCGTCGGCCTCGAAGCAGAGGAGGCAGGCGCGGCGGCCGGCGCGCACCAGGTCGGCCAACGCATCGAGCGCCGCCTGCGCCTCCGGCAGCACGAGGTGGCCCAGGTAGATCGTCCGCATTTCTTCATGCCGCCCGGCGCGGGCGGCGGCGCGCCCCGCGGCCGGCGTGCCGAGCGCGCGGAGATGGAGGTACTCGATGCCGCCTTCCATCAGGTGCGCGGCGAGCAGCGACTTGGAAAAGCCGGGGCGGCGCGAGCTGGCGACGGCGCGCACATCGACGAGCAGATCGATGCCGGCGGCCAGCAGCGTGTCGACCACGTTCCGTGCGGTGGCGCCCTGATAGCCGATCGTGGCGATCGAGTGCGTCGGCGCGGCGCGTCGATTCACCGGCCTGCGTGCCGGCATGGCCTCAGCTGCGGCGTGCGGGCTTCCGTCCCCACACCTGGAAAACGCGGGGCGAGCCCAGGAGCGACCGCGGGTCGTCGGTGAATGCGGCGAGCGCGGCGACGGTCTCCGCCAGCTCCTCGCTGCTCGCGAGCCCCTCGGCCTCGACCGCGTCGCAGATGTTCACCATCGTCGTCAGACAGAGCTGCTTCTCGGGCGCGCGGGCGGCATGGACGAACTGCACGACTCCGACATGCACGTCCTCGAGTCCCGCGTCGACGCAGAGCGGGTACAACCGCGGGCCGAGATCGGGGTCGCCGCCGCGCCGCGCAATGACGGCGCCGTAGAGCTCGCAATACCGGGTATAGGCGGCATTCGGCGGCCAGCAGAAGGAGCCGGCGAATTCGATGTCCTCCAGCATCAGCACTCCACCCGGGCGGAGCGCCTCGACCAGCCGGCCGATGATCGCCCCGCGCTCGGCGAGGTGCGACATGATGAAGCGGCCGTACGCGACGTCGTAGCTGTCCGGCTCGGCCCACAGGGTCGCGTCGCTCATCCGGAACTCGACGTTGGCGAGGCCGGCGCGGTCGCACTCGCGCCGGGCCGCGTCGAGCTTGACCGCGTCGACGTCGATGCCGACGACGCGTCCGCCCGGTGCGACCCGCCGAGCCAGCGCGCGGCTCACGTGTCCGGGCCCGCAGCCGAAGTCGAGGCAGGTCATGCCGGGACCGACGCCGGCGGCCGCGTGGAGCGCTGCGGTCGCCGGTTCCATGATATGCGCGACCAGCTCGAGCCGCCGCGCGCCCTCTTCACCGCCGCGAATCGCGTACGTCGTCATCGCCGCACCTCGCGAGTTCATCGCCGCCGCCGCGCCGCCTGGCGCGCGCGCGTTCGCGTTCGCTGTCGCGTTCGCTGTCGCCTACGCGCGGTCCGCTACCGTCGTGACGCCTTCCTTGCGCGCGCAATGGGCGCAGCAGTAGAACGTGCCGCTGGCCGCGATGCCGTGGCCGATGATCTTGCAGCCGCAGTGGTCGCAAATCGGCGCCAGCTTGTTGATGGCGCACTCGAAGCTGTCGAACGTATGGGTATGGCCGGCGGCGACGACCTGAAACGACAGCTCGTAGTCGTTGCCGCAGACTTCACATTGTGCCATGGGGTCCTCCGGAGCAAGTGGCCCACCCAAGCTGCGCGCCGCGGCTCCCGACCGCAACGGCCGGCGCGGCGCGGGGCCGCCTCAGGCGCCCGGCCGCCCCGCGCGGAGCGAGAACCGGTAGAGCGCCCAGCCCACGAGCCCGCCCATGGCGGCGAGCGCCCACCACATGGCGAGCGCCGCGAAAAAGATGACGAGGAGCGTGAGGCCGACCACGCTGGTCCATCCCGGCTCGGTCCACTTGACCACGCAGGCATAGAGCGGGGCGAAGAAGATGAGGGCGACCGTCGCGATGCCGGCCCCGCGCAGCATGGCCGCGCCGTCGCGCCCCGGGCCCGACGGCGCCACCAGCGGCCGGCCGAAGAGCGCGCCCGCGGCAGCAGCCGCCAGCGCGGGCAGGCCCAGGTAGAGGAGCCAACTCACCCAATCTCGGCTGGTGACGAGAACGGGGCCGAACCAGACCGCCGGCAGCAGCGCGCCCGCCGCCCCGAACGCGAGCGCGGCGGCGAGCCGGGGCGGAAGGCCGCGGCGGGCGCGCGTGAGGTCACCGAAGGCTTGCGAGATAGTGCGCCAGATCCTCGATGTCTTCGTCCGAAAGCGTCTTGGCGACGCTCGCCATGGTTCCCGCGTCGTTCGTCCGTGTGCCGGTCTTGAACGCCGTGAGCTGTTTCACCACATAGTCGTGCTGCTGCCCCGCCACGCGCGGAATCTCGTTCTGCCCCTTGAACTCCCCCAGGTGGCACATGGTGCAGAGCGTCTCGGCCGCCTTCTTCTCGCCGCGCGCCACGCGCGCCGGATCGGTCTTGAATTCGGCGGGGTGCAGCGGTTGCGCGGAGAAATACGCGGCCACGTCGTACATGTCCTGCCGCTCGAGCGACTTGGCGACGGGCGTCATGAGCGGGTCCGCCCGGCGGTCTTCCTTGAAGTCCTTGAGTTGGAGATAAAGGTATCGGGAGGTCTGGCCGGCGAGATTGGGCACGAGCGGCTGGGCCGAGCTGCCGCCCGGCCCGTGGCACGCCGTGCATATCTGCGCCCTGGATTGCCCCGCGGTGGTGTCCTGCGCCGCCGCCGCGGCAACGAGTGCCAAGCTCGCCGCGGCGGCAACGCACGGAACTCCGATACGACGCATGCCCCGCCCGGCGGGCATCAATCGCCGAGCGTGTACACGAATACGCTGTTGCCGCGCTTGAAGTCGATCTGCGTGTTGCCCCCGCAGCCCTCGGCGATGTACTGCTTGCCGCCCACCATGTAGGAGACCGGCATCGCGTTGGCGCCGGCGCCGCAGTTGAAGCTCCAGAGCCGCTTGCCCGTCCTGGCGTCGAGCGCGTTGAAGTTGCCGTTGCCCTCGCCGAAGAAGACGAGATCGCCGCCGGTGGCCAGTGCCGCGCCCATGAGCGGCTGCTCGGTGTCGTACTTCCACGCCACCTTGCCATCGTCCACGTTCACCGCCGCGAGCCGGCCCCACTGCTTCTCGGCCGGGATCGTCTTGAACGCGCCGCCCAGCCAGAGCTTCGACCCGCCGGGGTAGTTCGCCTCCTCGACGTGATAGGTCATCGGCTGGTGCAGGTTGAGCGCGTACGCCAGGCGGGTCTTGGGGCTGAACGCCATGGGCGACCACTCGACGCCGCCGTTGGCGCCGGGCAGCATGCGCGCGCCGTTCGGCTCCGGCAGCACCCACATGTTCTCCTGCGGGATCATCGCCTCGGAGTAGCGGATGAGCTGGCAGTTGGACCGGTCGTGCACGTACACGTGCCCGGTCTTGCCGCCGTGCATGACGGCGGGAATCATCTTCCCGCTCTTGTCCTTGGCGTCGATCAGGATCGTCGGGCTCACCGCGTCGAGGTCCCAGACGTCGTGCGGCACGTACTGGAAGTGGCACTTGTAGGTGCCGTTGTCGAGATCGAGCGCCACGAGCGCGTCGGTGTAGAGGTTGTCGCCGGGCCGGATGGCGCCATAGAGGTCGGGCGAGGGGTTGCCGACGACGAAGTAGATCGTGCGGGTCTTGAGATCGACCGAGGGATTCATCCACACGCCGCCGCCCAGCGTCTTGTAGAACGACGCGTCCTTGGCGAACGCCGCCTTTTCCGCCGCGATGTCGCGGTGCTCGTCGCGGCCCGTGGCGTCGGTCGGCGAGAACGTCCCCTCGTGCCCCTTCTCGGGAATCGTGTAGAAGGTCCAGAGCAGGTCGCCGCTGTTGGCGTCGAACGCCTTCACGAAGCCGCGGATGCCGTACTCGCCGCCGTTGGTGCCGATGAGCACCTTGCCGTCCACCACCGTCGGGGCCATCGTCTCGCTGTAGCCCTGCTCCGGATCGGCGATCTGCTTCTGCCAAATCACTTCGCCCGTCTTGGCATCGAGCGCGACCAGCTTCGAGTCGAGGGTGCCGAGGTACACGCGGCCGCCGTTCACGGCGACGCCGCGATTGTTCGGGCCGCAGCAGAACGTCGTCACCGGGCCCATCTGGTGCTTGTAGTGCCAGAACTGCTGGCCGGTGGCGGCATCGAGCGCGTACACGTGGTCGTACGCCGTGGTGATGTACATCGTCCCGTCCACGATGACCGGGGCGGTTTCCATCGTCTCCAGCACTTCGGTCTGGAAGACGAATGCCGGCCGGAGCTTCTTGACGTTGCCGGTGTTGATCTGGTTGCCGGGATAGAAGCGGGTCTGGTCGTAGTTGCCGTTGGTGTGCAGCCAGTTGTTGTTCTGACTGCCGGCGCCGCTCAGCATCTGCTGCGACACGTTGATGTCGCGGGGGACGCCTCCCGCTCCGGGTCCCGCCGTGCCGACTTCCTGCGCGCTGCCGGCGGCGGGCCAGAGAAGGAGCAGTGGACAGAACAGGACGGATGCTGCCGGCAGGATGCGCATCGACATGTGCATACCAGCCTTTCCCGGCTCGAGGAGCCGACGAAGGAGTGGAGCGACCACCCGGGGAGTTGGCGCGCTATGTTCCAGCGGAGCGGCTCTACGTTACGTTCCCCGGTGCCGCGCGCAAGGTGTGGTGCGACGTATCACCTCGCGACTCACTCAGTTGGAGTCCCATATGTCTTCGCTCGGGCGGCGTTCACTCGCGCTCGCCGCTATGGTCGCGCTGGGCGGCCTGGTGCCGGATCAGGCCCACGCTCAGCGGCGTAACGACAACTTCGACCTCCTCACCGCGGCCCGCGCCGGGCGGCTGGCGGACGTGGAGGCGCTGCTCGCCCGCGGCGCGGTCGCGAACTCCCGCGATCGGAAGGGCGACACGCCGCTCATGATGGCCGCGACCAGGGGCGACACGGCGCTCGCGCAGCTCCTGCTCGCGCACGGTGCCGACGTGAACCTCGCCGACATCGCGGGGGACACGCCGCTCATGGGAGCCGCGTACGCCGGCCACATTGCGATGGTGCGGCTGCTGCTCGCCAAGGCCGCCGACACGCGGCCGGTGGATCGGGTGGGCAAGACGGCGATGATCTACGCCGCGGGCGAGGGACATGCCGACTGCGTGCAGGCGCTGCTCGATGCCGGCGTGGACGTGAACGCCCGCTACGCGCACGGCGAGACGGCGCTCATGTGGGCGTCGGCGTACGGGCAGCTGCCGGTGGTGGAGTTGTTGCTCGCGCGCGGGGCCGATGCGGCCGTGCGCGACGACCGGAACAAGAGCGCCCGCACGATCGCCGCGGAACAACACCAGGACGCGGTGGTCGAGCGACTCAAGGCGGCGGGCACGCCCGAGTGAGTTGCAGGCGCCGCACGACGGGGCGCGGTCGGTCCCGTGCAGGGAGCTGCATGGGCGCGCCGAACGATGCAACGCGGATTGCAAGGGCACCGGACGCAGGCGCGGTGTGACTTCTCGGCCAGCGTGAAGCGGCGCAAGCGGGTCGCGCGGGGCAGGTGGCTGGTACGGCAAATGCCGCGAGCGCGGTCCGATCGATTACCGCGTCGCCGCAGCGCACCAGCACATCTCCGGCAGGCATCCATGCCCAAGCCGCCGCCCGGCCGCCAGCCCGATCCGATGGCACGCGAGGTGGACCGACTCCTCGCGCAACTCGCCGGCCACGATGCCGAGCCGAGCCTCCACCGCTCCGGGCCGCGCGGGGCCGTGGGCGGTTCGACGGCTGCGACCTCGGCCAAGCGCTGGACTCGCTATCGCGGCGCGGCCGCGGCGCGTGACCGGGCCGGCGCTGAGCTCGCGGGTCTCTGGGCGCGGCTCATCCTGGTCGTCGCGCTCGGCGCGGCAATCGTCTGGTGGCCGTACGCCCGCGCGTGCGACCTGCCGCTCGCCGGATATCTCGGTGCCGTCGCGATGGTGCTGGTGGGCGGCGCCTGGTGCGCGCTCGCGGCGTGGCGCATTCGCGCGGGGCTCGCTCACCTGGTCGCGCTCGCCGTCGTCTTCTGGGGTGCCGTGCTCTTCGCATCGCAACTCCTCCCGCGCACCGGCTACGCGGCCGAGCACGCGGTGTGGCGCTGCCCGGCGGGGGTGATGGCGCCGCAGTAGCGTCGAGCGACCACTCTTCGCGCCACGCTGGCCGTTCGGCCGATGGCCGTTCGGCCGATGGCCATTCGGCCGATGGCCATTCGGCCGATGCCGGCGGACCTCCAGGCTCCTATCGTTCGTTCCTACGTCGCCGGCCGCACCGGCCGCGACCCGACGAACGAA
The DNA here is from genome assembly GCA_036279355.1 of Gemmatimonadales bacterium. Lineage (NCBI taxonomy): Bacteria > Pseudomonadati > Gemmatimonadota > Gemmatimonadia > Gemmatimonadales > Gemmatimonadales bacterium. The sequence goes on along the minus strand of DASUJH010000025.1, from coordinate 22,572 downwards.
GGAGCTTTCCATGGCAGCCCCCGCGACCTCCGCATTGCTCGATCTCTCCAATCAGCTCGCCGCCGCGGTCGAGCGCGGTGCGCAGAGCACCGTGGCGGTGCACGCCCGCCCGCAGCTCGCCTCGACGGGCGTCCACTGGCGCGATGGCGTGATCGTCACCACGCACGCCACGGTGCGGCGCGAGCAGGATCTCTGGGTGACGCTGCCGGGCGGCGAGCGCGTCGCCGCCACGCTGCAAGGGCGCGACCCGTCGACCGATCTCGCGGCGCTTCGGATCGAGCCGGGCAAGGCGCCGGTGGCGGAGCCGGGCGACGTGGGCGCGGCGAAGCCGGGCCACCTGGTGCTCGCCCTCGCCCGGCTCGACGCGAGTGGACCGCGCGCGGCGTTCGGCGCGGTGAGCGCCACCGGCGGCCCGTGGCGCTGCTGGCGCGGCGGCGAAATCGCGCGGTTGGTGCAGAGCGACCTGACGCTGTACCCGGGCTTCGGCGGCGGCCCCCTCGTCGACATCGAAGGCCGGGTGCTCGGCATCAACTCGGGCGGGTTGAGCCGGCCGTTCGCGACCACGCTGCCGGTGGAGACGGTGAATCGCGTGCTCGACGTGCTGCTGAGCCGCGGCTACGTCCCGCGCGGCTGGCTCGGCGCGGGCATGCAGGCGGTGCGCCTCTCGCCGGCGCTCCGCCAGCGACTCGCCCTGGAGCGCGAGGGCGGTCTGCTGGTGACCACCGTGGAGCCGGACGGCCCGGCGGCGCTCGGCGGGTTGCTGGTGGGCGACGTGATCGTGGCGATCGACGGCCGCCCGATGCGCGAGCCCGAGGACGTGCTGCACGTGCTCACGGGCGACGCGGTGGGCCGCACGCTCGAGCTGTCGCTCGTGCGGGGCGGTGCGCGGGCCGAGATCGAGGTGCTGGTGGGCGAGCGCCCGCGGGGCGACGGGCGGCGCCGGTGAGCGCGAGCGCGATGCAGGTGCTGGCGGGCGAGCTTGCGCGGGTGGTGGATCGCATCGGGCGGAGCGTGGTTCAACTCCGCGCGGGTGATTGGGGCGGCGGCGCCGGCGTGGTGGTCGCCGACGCAAGCGGGCGGCACGTCGTCGTCACCAACGCGCACGTGGCGCGGGGCGGGCCGGGCGCCCGCTTCGCCGGGGTGACGGCGGACCGAGCGGCGCTCGAGCTCGAGCTCGTGCTGCGCGATCCGCGGCGCGACCTCGCCGTCCTCACGCCGTTGGATTTGCGGCGCGACCGGACCGCGGCGTCGCTGCCCGCTCCGGCGCCGCTCGCCGACGACGGCGCGATCCGGCCCGGGCATCTGGTCGTTGCCGTCGGGCATCCGATGGGCATCGCCAATGCCGCCACCGCGGGAATCGTGCACGGCATCGGTCCGGTGCGCGTCGCCGCGAATCTGCCCCCCGCGCACCGCGACCTTCCGTGGCTTCAGGCCGACGTGCGGCTCGCGCCCGGCAACTCCGGCGGCCCGCTGTGCGACGCGGCGGGGCAGGTGATCGGGATCAACACGATGGTGGTGGGTGGCCTCGCGCTCGCGGTGCCCGCGCCCGACGTGCGGGCGCTACTCTGGGCCTTCGACGGCGGCATCAACCGCGGCGCCGCATGAGCACGTGGAAGTGACCCGCATCTTCGTCGCCGTCGCCGACCCAGCGCGCCGTGCCGCGCTGCTCCGGCTCTTCCGTTCGGATCCGTCGATGCGCGTGGTGGGGACGATCGAGGAGGCGGACGTCGTTTGTCGCGACGAGCCCGGCGAGCCCGCCGGCCTCGCGGGCGCCGCCGCGCGCGATCTCCTGCCGGCCGATGCGGGCCTGGGAGATGCCGTCGCGGGCGCCGCGCTCACCCTGCGCGAGGCCGAGGTGCTCCGCCTCGTCGCCGACGGCCTCGCCAACCGCGCCATCGGCGCCGCGCTCGGCATCACGGCGTCGACGGTGAAGCATCACCTCGCCACGATCTTCACCAAGCTCGACGTGAGCAACCGGGCGGAGGCGGTGCGGGAGGGGGTGCGGATGGGGATCGTGGCGCTGTGAGGGCGCGACTACGGATGCGCAGAACGGCCGGCCTGGGCCGCCGCGCATGCCTCTGCTAAACTAGGGACATGACGATCAAGAGATTGGACCATGTCAGCGTGGTCGTCGACGATCTTGCAGCCGCTATCGCGTTTTTCACCGCGCTCGGCATGACGGTCGAAGGCGAGATGCCGGTCGAGGGCGCGTGGGTGGACCGCGTCAATGGGCTCGAACGTGTCCAGGTGGACATCGTTATGATGCGGACCCCGGATGGGCACGGCCGGCTCGAGCTGACGAAGTTTCGCAATCCAAAGCTGGTCGAGATCGAACCGGCGATCGCACCGCCGAACACGCTGGGCCTCCGGAGCGTCATGTTTGCAGTCGAAAGCGTCGACGACACCGTCGCTCGCCTGCGCGCCAACGGCGCCGAACTCGTCGGCGAGGTGGCCCAGTACAAGGACTTGTACAGACTCTGCTACGTGCGAGGCCCTGCGGGCATCATCGTCGCGCTGGCCGAGGAACTCTTCTAGCGCGCCCGCCTCACGCCTCCGGATCCCCCGCCTCCGACTTCGCCGCCCACTCTTCGATCGACATGCAGCCGCCCTCGCGTGCGGCGCGGCCCTGGTCCGCCGCGGGCAGATCGTCCTGGATCAGGTCGATGCGCTTCCAGCCCGCGAGCGGGGCTTTCCCGTCGGCCCGAGGCAGATAGCGCGAGGCCTGCACCTTCTGATAGCGGTGCACGTAGCGCGGGCAGTTCTGGAAGACGTACGTGAGGCCGACGCGCACCACGAGCAGCGCGCCCGGAAACTCCGCCAGCAGCGGGTCGTCGAGCTCGACGCGCGCCTCGCCCTGGACCCGCAGCCGATAGGGCCGCTCGAAGTCCATGAACAGGAGCCCCACCTGCGCCGTCGTGTCGATGTTACCGAGCGAATAGAACATCCCGTTGCCATCGTAGGCGGGAAACGCGAGCGTGGTCGCATCGACCATGCGCACGAACCCAGGCGCGCCGCCCTTGTACGACACGGTGGGCCGGGCCAGGTGGTCCACCGTGGCAAGCCAGAACATGTCCCGGCTCTCGATGAACGCGCGGTCGGCGTCGGAGAACTCGGTGCGCACGTTGATCTCGTCGAGCTTGTCGGCCAGACGGCGGGTGTCGAAGCGGTCCTGCAACGCGCGATGTGCGTCGCTGTAGAGGTCGGTCATGGAGACTCCGTGTTGAATGAAAGCACGCTGCCCTCGAGCTCCGCAGGCACGGCGACGCCGAGTGCATCGAGCACCGTCGGCGCGATGTCCTGGAGGATGGCCGTAATTTCGCCTCGCTGCACGCCGCGGCCCAGTGCCAGGATCACGCTCTCCGTGCAGTGGTCGCTGGAGTGGTTCGCCGCGCTCAGCGTGACCAGCCGGCCGCCGCCCGCGAGCCCGGTGTCGCCGGAATAGCCCGGCATCCATTCGACGACGAGATCGGGGGCGTCGGTGAGCGCATCGCCCCGATAAATCTCGTCGCGCGCGAGCACACGCCGCACCATCGGCCTGCCGTTGCGGGGGTCGCGCAGCTCACTCACCAGCCGCGCGATTCGCTCGCGTTCGGCATTGTAGCGCGCCGCCGGGATGACACCGAGCGGGCGGTGGCCCTGCACGTTGAGAAAGACCTGGCCGAGATAGCCCATTGCCACGGCACGCGTGCGGGCCCAGTCGACGTCGCGAAACGAGAGAAATGTCGCCCCGGTCACGTTGGCGCGCTTGCCGCGGGGTAGCCCGTAGTGGAACAGCTTCCAGAGATTGAGCCGATGGGCCAGCCGCTCGGCCGACGCGGCGGTCACGCCCGAGCGAAACATGACGCGCTTCACCAGCGCGCGCGGATTGCGGCGAAAATGCAGGTCACCCGAGCGCGCGAGCGCGGCGTTGAGGTGCACCCGGGTGTGCTCCAGCCGATGGCCCCACGCGCCCAGCACGAGCACGAGCGCGCGCGGGCCCGCCAGCTCCACGATCTCGCCCAGCATGTCGTCGATCTCGACCAGCGGCTCGAGAAACGGATCGCGATCGCCGAACACCTCGGCCAGGGGCCGGTACTCCGGGTGGGCCGGGTCGTAAAACCTCCAGAACGCGTGCAGCAGCTCGCCGTACATGTGCAACGTGAGCATGCCGAAGTCCCACTGTCCGCCGCCGAACAGCGTGCGCAGCGCGCGGCGCCGCATCGCGAGCACGCGCATCGCGTGGTCGGTGAGCTCGTGCTCGCGGCCGGGCGAGTACGACGCGCCGAACGGCACGACGTACCCATCCGCGGTGAGCTGCCGGCACACCTCCGGCGGCCAGGCGAACTCGTCGCCGATGCCCTCGTCGCCCGAGACCACGAACCCGTTCAGCTTCGGCAGCGGGAAAGTGAGCGGCACGTTGACCAGCCCGACGCGCTTGCCCTGGTCCGACAGCCGCTGGACGAACGTCGGCTGGCGCAGCAGGGTCGTGCTGTAGGGGACGCGGTCGTAGCCGCCGGCGGCGAACGTGAAGAAATCGAAGAGCCCCGTCGCACCCGGGTTGCGCCCCGTGAGCAGCGTCGCGAACGACTGCGGCGCCACCGGCTGGGGCGGGCCGGTGAGTCGCCCCCAGGCGCCCTCGGCCAGAAAGCGCCCGAAGTTCGGGAGCGCCGCGCGCCGCTCGAGGATGAAATCGAGCGTCGGTCCCGTGAGCTCGAGGATGAAAACGCGATCGTACGCCGCGTCACCCATGGGTGCGTGCCTCGACCGCCACCGGTGCGCGCGGCGGGCCATTCAGGGCGGCGATCCGCCGGTCCATCAATTCGCGATAGAGCGATTCGATCTCTTTGACCGGGCGCTCGCGCGAGTGATCTCGCCGCACCCGCGCACTCGCCGTGGCGCAAAGCCGGTGGCGGAGCTGCTCGTCGGCAAAGAGGCGAAGGACCGCGCCCGCGAGCGCCGCCGGATCGCCGAACGGTACCAGCAGCCCCGTGACGCCGTCTTCGACCGCATCCTGGCTCCCCACCACGCGGGTGCCGACCACCGGCACGCCCATCGCCATCGCCTCGAGAAAGACGAGCCCGAATCCCTCGTCGCGCGACGGAAGCACGAACACGTCCATCGCGGCGTAGGCTGACACCGTGTCCCCCTGGTAGCCCGCGAACGTCACGGCCCCGGCAATGCCGAGCCGATGAGCCTGTGCAACGAGCTGGCTCCGGAGCGGCCCGTCGCCCACGATCAGAATCCGCGTGGAGGGCTCCGCGCGGAGCAGCGCGGGCGCGGCGTCGAGCAGCACGTGGACGGCTTTCTGGGGCACCAGCCGCGCCACCGTGCCGATCACGCGCCGCGCAGCGGCCCGATACTCGGCGACTCGGCGCGGGTCGGCCGCGGATCGCTCCGCGGAGGCGAGGTCGATCCCTAAGCGCACGAGAACCACGCGGCGCGGGCGCCCGGCATAGGCGCGCAGCACGGCATCGTGCAGGCTCGGCGAGATCGTGATGTGCAGGTCGATGTAGCGCGCGAGCAGGCGCCCGGCGCGACGGTGGAGCGACGAGTGCCGGTGCGGATCGTTCGCCAGCGACGCGACGAGCAACGGGCGCGGCGCCGCGAGCGAGAGCGCGGCAAGGGTGCCGAACAGCGTGGCGTACTCGAGGTGGAGGTGGAGCACGTCGGGCCGCGCGTCACGGAGCGCTCGGCGCAGGCCGGCGAGCGCAAGCGGGCTCGTGCGCGAAAGGCCCAGCGTGCAGTACGGCACGCTGGCCGCGGCGAATCGCTCGGCTGTACCGGGCAGCTCGCGGCGGCTCAGCGCCCAGACGGCGGGCTCCACGTCGGCCGCGTGCGCGGTGGCGAGGTCGCGCACGACGAGCTGCTGGCCTCCGAGGCCCATGTGATCGATCAGGTGGACGACTTTCATCGGATGCCGGTCCCCCGCGGCGGTCACACCGACCCGACGAGCTCCGGAAGCACGCGGCCTGCGAGCGGCACGCTCGAGGTGGTGCCGAGCAGGCGCACGACGGTCGGCGCGAGGTCGAGGATGTGCGGCGTGGCGCCGAGCCGCGCGCCGGCCGCAATGCCGGGCCCGCGCGCAATGATGAAACCCTCGCCGCGGTGATTGCCGCTCCGCCCGTTCGGAATCCGGCCGGGCGTCGCGCGCTCGATCCGGCCGAACCGCGGCGACTCCACCGCGACGTGCGGCGCGGCGGGCGCGTCGCTCCAGCGCACGACGATGTCGGGCAGGTTGTCGCGCCGATTGCCGTCGGGAAAGAGCCCGTCGATCGGCTCGATGGCGGCGATCAGCGGCTCGCCGGTGGCGGCATCGCGAAAGGTGAGCAGCCCCTCGGCGATCTGGTCGCGCAACGCTGCGACTGACGCGGGGGGTACGATGCCCTGCCGCTCGCGCCCCTGGAGATTCAGTCGCACGTAGCCCTGCAAGTCGGCGCGGAGGGTGAACGCGCGGGTGCGATCCCACGCGATGCCGCCGGTCGCCCATCGATTCACCAGCCGCTCGCGAAAGGCGCGCGGCACCCGGGCGGTGATGGCGCGCCGCCACTCGGTCGGAATCGCTTCGCCGAATCGGCGCATCATGCCGCGCTTCGGGTGCGCGCTGCTGTTCCCGTTGAGCACGCGCGCCAGCATGTCCTCCAGCAGATCCACGCGCGCGGTATTGGCCATCATGCCGTGGACCGAAAACGCGATCACGGTGGCGTCGGGCGCCGCGGCCACCAGCCGGCCGAGGGCCGCGTCGCACTCGACGTACAGCTCGCGCAGGGCGCCGTCGAAGCTCGCGCCCTGGGCTTTGGTGGCCGCGCCCGCGATGCTCGTGCGGTCGAAGAGCCGGTGGCCGCCGCGGTGCAGCGCGCCGAACGCGACGATCGCGAGGTTCCACGGCCGCTCGAGCAGCCAGAGCGCCAGGTCGGTCGAGCGGCGAACGCCGTCGCGCAACTGGTCGCGCAGCTCGAGCAGCTCGGCCGCCGACACTGCCCCGTACGACTCGGGCCCGATGTGCCACTCGCCGAAGCGGCGCTTGATCTCGCTCAGGAGATCGGCGGGGTGCGAAGCGGGCGGCGCCAGCTTGTCGTGCGCGGCCCAGCCCGCGACCTCGACGCCGTTGAACGGCTCCATGCCGAGCGCCATCGGCATGTCGTAGATGACGGAGGAAACGCGGGCGCCGAGGTGGCGCCAGAAGGGCGAGAGCGAGAGCCAGTCCTCGCCGGGCGCGGCAAATCCCATTGACTCGGCGCGCCACTGATAGTCGTGGTAGAGCCCGTGCTGCGACGGCGGCTGGCCGGTGTAGAAGGTGGGCCAGGGCGAGCCGGCGAGATGTTGCGCGGAGCTGGCGAGGCGGCCGGAGATGCCGGCGCGGCGCAGCGCGGCGAGGTTCGGGAGCGTGCCGTCGCTGGTCCAGCGGTCGATCAGCTCGGGGTCGGCGGCGTCGAGTCCGATGAGCAGCAGGCGAGGGGCGGTGGAGGGCATGGCTCCGAAGTTAAGGCGGATGCGCGCCGGCGCCGGCGCTCGCGGCTGATGGGCTCGGCCAGATACACCTCATGAGCGACTGATACGGCGCGGCGCGCGTTGGCGAGCGACTTGAGCTCGTACAATATACGGTGCGTCAGCAATGAAAGCGGGGAGACTTGTGGCCTGATAGCTTGATAGCTATCATGCGCCGATGGTCACGCCTGCCACGCTCCTTCGCGAGGCCCGCGCCCGAAGTGGCCTCAGCCAGCGCGCTCTGGCCAGGCGCGCCGGCACCGCGCAGTCGGTCGTGGCCCGTATCGAGCTCGGCGAGACCAGTCCCTCATGGGATACGCTCTTGCGCCTGCTGCGTGCCGCCGGCGTCACGCTCAACGCCACCGTCGTTCCGCGCCGCGCCGCCCGGAGTCATATGCTGGCCGACGTGCCTCGGATTCTCGGCCTGCCCCCCGAGGCACGGCTCACCGAACTCGGCAATCTGTCACGCTTCCTCTCCTTAGCCCGGCGCACGTCCGCGTGAAGCCGCTCGACCCCGCGCTGCTCATCGCGACGCTCGCGCGCCACAAGGTGCGCTACGTTCTGATCGGCGCCATGGCCGCCCGGCTCTACGGATTCCCCCGGGCCACCGCCGATGCCGACATCACGCCAGCCGCGAATCCGGCGAACCTCGACCGACTCGCCGCCGCGCTGCGCCAGCTCGACGCACGGGTCTTCACCGAGGGAGTTCCGGAGGGGCTGGCGTTTGACTGCTCCGCTACGACCCTGCGCCGCGCCCGGCTCTGGAATCTCGTCACCGACGCCGGCCGGCTGGATATCGCCTTCACGCCGAGCGGAACGGATGGATTTGACGACCTGGCACGCGACGCAGTCAGGTTCGAGGTGTACGGGACCACGATTCTGGCCGCCAGTCTCTCTGACATCATCCGTTACAAGGAGGCCGCCGGCCGGCCCCAAGACCTCGACGATGTGATGGTAATGCGGGAAATGATGCGGCAGGGGCACTAGGCGGACGGGCGGACGGGCGGACGGGCGGGCGCGGCGGGCAGACCCGGGGCGAGCTCCAGCTCCATGTACACATCCGCGGTCGCGTAAGGCATCGCGGCCGGCATCGGCGCATACCGAAAGCCAAGCCGCTCATACAACCTGAGCGCCGCTTGCAGGCGGGAGTTGGAGACGAGCACCACTTGCCGCGCCCTCTGCTGGACCGCGTAGGCAAGGCAGGCATCCACGAGCTCGCGTGCGATGCCGCGGCCGCGGGCAGTGGGTGCCACCGTCAATTTGACCACTTCGAAAGTCCCCGGTCCGTGGGGTACGACCCCACATGTGCCGATCACGACGTCGTCCTCGAGCGCCACGAAGATCTGGCCGCCGTGGGCCAGGATCGCGCCCGCCGGATCGGTGAGGTGGAGCTCGTCAACCGGCTCCAGCAGGTCATAGGCGGTGAGCCACGCTCGATTCAGCGAGTCGAACGCCGCCGCGTGCTCCGGTCGAAACGTATCGATCACCACGCTCATGGCCGTTCAGCGGACATCAGCCGCACCTCCGAGCACACCCCGGGATTGCGCGAGCCAGAGCGGCGCCAGGAGCAGGTCCCGAAGGGCACCGTTGAGGCTCGCGAGCACGAGGATGGCCAACCAGATCACGACGGCTCGGAAGAACATCAGGAGCGCGGCACCTCGTGGTCGGTCAGGACCGGCAGGAACGGCACCCACGGCCCGACTTCCTGCCGATACTGCTTGGCCATCACCCGCGCCACCTGAGCCAGATGCCCGAGGTCGTGCACGACCCAGGCGGCCAGCAGTTGGCGGAGCGTCACACGCCCGAGGCTCGGGTGATTGCCGGGCAGCTCGAGCTCGGCCGCCGTCAGTTGCCAGGAGCGGAGCAGCGCCAGATTGGCCGCGCGCAAGCGGCCGAACTCCGCGAGCAACGAGCTGAGCGAGCACCCCACGTTTCTCGTTCGATGCCGGAATCGATCGTAGGGCTCGAAGCGGGGATCGGCTCCCCGGGCCAGAATGATCTGCGCCCGCGGGATCCAATCCGTCTCCTCGCCGTCGATGAGATGCCCCACCACGTCGAACGGGCTGAAGGTGTCGGGGCCTTCGGCGCCCCGGATCCACGGCTCCGCCAGCCCGCCGAGCAATTGCTCCAGGGCAGGCGGGGTACGGCGAAGTACGTCCATCGATGATTCGAGGTCGAAATTCATGCGGACCCTGTCATTCGGTCGCCCGGTGCGGGGGCGCGGCATACCCTAATGGACGAAGATCGCGAAGCCCCATTGCAGCCCATACTGCTCGTCGGAGTTGGTCGAGGGCTCAACCGTGAACCGGTCGTGCTGATAGTACAGCTCGGCCGTCAGCCCGACATGCTCGGCCAGGAGCACGAGCGCGCCGCTGGAAACCAGCCAACTGGTCGAGTTGCGCCGATCCAGTACGACCCCGCTCCCGTCCCACGCGTGACTCCAGGTGAACAGGGTCCGGCCGGACACGAACGGATAGACGCGGCGCGAGAGCCCGGACACGTAGTACGTGAGCCCGGGCCCCACGCCCCACTGCGTAGCCGCGGCGACCTCCGACGCATCGTGCCGGAACTGCAGGTTCGCGTTCAGCGCGAGGCCCGGGGCGACGAAATAGCCGAGCCGCGGAGCGAGCTCGATGACGCTGCTGCTGAAGTCGTTGCCGATATCACGGAAGTGGCTGAGCTGAGCGGTGCCGGCCAGTTGAATGGAGCCGCGGTGCACCGGGCTGTATTGCGCGTCGGCCGCCCGCGGCAGCAGCAGAACGAGTGGAAGCAAGAGAAGCACGCCAGGAAGATCCGAACGAGCGACCATAGGCCCTCCGGGCGGGCTCGTCGCCCACGCGTTGGTCAAACCTCTTGCAGCGTCTCCCTCCGCGCGACCACGTCGTGCACCGTCCTCACCAGCAGATCGGCCAGGATCGGCTTCTGGAGAAAAAGCTGGGTGCCGTCCGAGTGGCCATCGCCGAACGCGGTGTCGCGCGTGTATCCCGACATCCAGATGACCGGCAGCTCCGGATGCTCGGCCGCGAGGCGGGCCCCGAGCTCGCGCCCGCCCAGTACCGGCATGACTACGTCGCTCAACAGCACGTCCACCGACCCTCGCGCCCGGCCGAGCTGCTCGAGCGCCTCTCGTCCGTCCCGCGCCTGGAGGACTTCGTAGCCCTCACCCTCGAGCGTGCGGGCGACCACCGCGCGAACGATCTCCTCGTCGTCAACCACCAGGATCCGGGCCGGCCGCGGCGTGGAGTCCACCAGGCTGGGCGCGACGTGCGGTGCCGCGATCGGTTCCGTGACCGCGGGGAGCAGCACCGTAAACGTGGTCCCCCGGCCCGGCTCGCTCTCGACCTCGATCTGGCCGTGGCTCTGGGCGACAATGCCGTGCACGGTGGCGAGCCCGAGCCCGGTGCCCTCGCCGACGCCCTTCGTCGTGAAGAACGGCTCGAAGAGGTGCGGCAGGTGCTCCGCCGCGATGCCGCTGCCGCTGTCGGCCACCGAGAGGACGATGTGCGATCCGTCCTTGCGCCGGCCGGTGCTGATCCGCAGCCGGCCGCCTCCCGGCATCGCGTCGCGCGCATTGATGGCCAGATTCATGAGCATCTGGAGCAGCTGCGCGCGATCCACCTGGACCCAGGTCGGCTCGGCCGCGAGCTCGAGCTCCATCTCGACGTGGGCGCCGATCAGCCGCTGCAGCAGCGACGATCCGTCCAGGACGGCGGCGTTGAGCTCGAGCGTCTCCGGTTGGAGCAACTGCTGGCGGCTGAAGGCCAGCAACTGGCGCGTGAGGGCGGCCATGCGCTCGGCCGACTTGAGGACCTCCTGCAGGTCCTGCCGAGCCCGGGCGCCGAGGCCGCGATCGCCCGCCGCGAGGTTGGCGAAGCCGCTCACGGCGTGGAGCTGGTTGTTGAAGTCGTGGGCGATGCCGCCGGCGAGGCGGCCGATGGCTTCCATCTTGGCCGCCTGCCGCAGCTGGCCTTCCGCCCGCTTGCGATCGTCGACGTCGATCACCGAGCCACTATAGCCGAGGAGCTCGCCGCCCGGGCCGAAGCGAGGCCGACCCGCGGCGAGTGTCCAGCGGTATTCGCCGTCCAGCCGCGCGACGCGCTGCTCCACCGTGAACGGCTCATGGCGGCCCATTGCGGCGAGGAAGCTTTCCCGTGAGCCACCGCGGTCCTCGGGGTGCACCGCGTCCATCCAGCCGAACCCCAGAGCCTCACGCTCGGTCTGGCCCGTGAACTCGTACCACCCGCGCGAGAGGAACGAGCAGGAGCCGTCCGGCTCCGTCACCCACAGCATGGCCGGCGCGGCATCGGCGAACGCGCGGAAGCGCCGCTCGCTCTCCTGCAGCATCAGCTCGGCCCGTTTCTGGTCGTCGATGTCGGTGGAGGTGCCGTACCACTGGGCGATGGCGCCCCGCTCGTCCCTCACCGGAACCGCGCGGGTCAGGAACCACCGATAGGCTCCGTCCGCCCGCCTCAGCCGATGCTCGGCCGCGTGCTCCTCGCCCGACTTCCGGGCCCGCTCCCAGCGTTCGTGGAGCGAGGAGAGATCGTCCGGATGCACCGGCGCGGTGAGATCTGCGGCGCGGCCGCCGGGCTCACCAGTGTAGTCCTTCCACTGCTGGTTGGTGAAGGCGATGCGCCCGTCGGGATCGGTCGTGAACACGATCTGGGGCATGGCATCGGCCAGACGGCGGAACCGCTGCTCGTTCTCCCGCAGCGCGTGACTGGCGGCGGCGAGCGCGCGCTCGTGCGCCGCGACCGCGGCCGCGCATGACCAGAGCCCCGCGCTCATGATGACGACGAGTCCGAGCACCAGGAGGGCGAAGCCCATTCCTCTGTCGTACAGCCCGGCGGCCCGGCCCCGGAGCACCAGGAGTCCTAGCACCACCGGCAGCCCGATGACGGCCGGCAAGGCTCGCCGGGCCAGCAGTCCCGATGCGCTATGCTCCAGGAGCATGCGCATCGGCTGGCGGTCGGCGAGCGCGGCCAGGAGGCCCAGCGCGACGGCGAGGATCAGCGTGGAGGTCTGCCCCGCTACCGCGGTGAGCCGGGGCAATGAGAACAACGGGTCGGCACCGAAGAGGTAGCCGATCAGCGAGAGCGCGGCGATCAGCGTCGCCGCGACCCCCATGGCGGCGGCCGTTCCCCGCGCTCGCTCGCCCCGCTGCGCCAGCACCAGCCCGGCGCCCAGGAGGATCCACGAGCTCGTGGCGGGCAGACCCATCCGGCCCGGTTCGACCGTGGCTACGTTCGCCCACGGCCGGCCGAAGGTGAGCAGAGTGTCGATCCCCAGGCTCACGCCGGACACGTGCTCGAACAGGGTGGCGATGGCAATCAGCCCGGCGAGCACCGCGAACGAGGCGCTGGAGCGCCGGCGGTCCCGCGTGAACAGGATCAGGGCAGCGCCCGCCGCCATGGCGGCGACGGCCGTGGTGGGTTGGATCGAGATGCCGCGGTCCACCCAATCCGTCAGGCGGCGGATATCGGCGACCCAGCCGGCCAGGGAAAGGGCTCCCCCGGCCAGAGCGTACGCGCCAAGCGCCGCCGCGATCCGTTGGGAACGGCGGGCGGCTCCAAGCGGTGTGGCGTTGGGGGGCGGCACTTTGGCTTCGGCGCTTCCGGTCATGCTCACGATGCGTGCGCCCCGTGCCGGCTCAGTTACGCAGCCTGCTCATTGCCTCAGCGGGCATGGCAACTGGCGTGCGCTCGGGGCCCGAGCCTATGGAGGAGGCTCAGCGCCCTTCGCGATGAGGAGAGCAGTCGTACGTCGGGGAGCGAGACAAAGATGTCGCCGCGGCGGAGAAAGCGAAAGGGCGGCACCCATCAGGTGATAACACCTGTTACGAATCAGCTGAGATGTTCACGGGGCGCCGCGGGCGGCGGACCAGCTCACCGCCGCAGTTGGGGCAGACCTGGCCCAGGCTCACGGCGCAGGCCGGGCAGAAGGTGCACTCGTGGCTGCAGATGAAGGCCAGGTCGCGGAAGTCGAGCGGTGCGTCGCACTTCTCACACTGGGGGCGCATATCGAGGGTCATCGGAGGTCCTTGAGGGCGGCCGGCGGCACAATGTCAGAACTTTCCAATCCTCGGCGAAGCGGACTCAGCAACGCCGTCGATAATGTTTACCCGGCAACGTCCGTTCGGCTACGCCGCCGTGACGCCCGCTCACTGCCGCCAGGCCGCACGCCGGGTGAAGAAGTACCCCGCCATGCACCAGTCGTACGCCGCGCAGAACACCCCGTACGCGAGCGGTAAGTGCGTGAACGGCCGCGCGCCGCCGGCCCCGGCTCCGAGGTGCACCCAGATCTCGTGCGCCAGGTCCCAACCGCCGTGGAGCCCATAGCCCAGCACGACGAGCGCAGGAAACCCGAGGCCCAGGAGCCCGAGCACCGCGAATACCGCGACCGCCCAGGCCTCGGGCCGGAGCGCCGAGGAGTCGCCGAAGTACGCGACGAAGGCCAGGTACATCGCGGCGATCGGAATGAGCAGCAGCGCGAAGAAGGTGTGCTCCACCCGTGGCGAGAACCGCGAGCGGCTGATCGTCACCGACCCGGTGGCCGCCACCACGCCAATGACCAGGTACAGCATCAGGATCGGTGCCAGAGCCATGGCTGCCTCGCGGAGGTCAGTGGTGGATTGCAACCGGTGTTGGGCCGCTCACCTGAGCGAAGTCCCTCCAAAGCGCCTCTCGGGCATGAGGCGCTGCGTTCCCAAGGCTATTCCGGTACCAGCTGGAGCCCTGGTGCCGAGTCAACCGTTTGCTTTCCTCAGCGCTCAAGGCGCGGGCGTTTGACACTGCTACGCCTCAATGTAGGCTTTCTCAAGGGCCGCTACGTCGAGCTTCACCATCGTCATCATGGCTTCCATCACGGCCTTCACCTTCCTAGGGTTCCCGTCGCGGATCAGCTCGATGAATCGCCGTGGGACAATCTGCCACGAGATGCCGAACGGATCCTTGATCCAGCCGCACTGGGTAGGCTTCGCGCCGGCCTTGACGAGCTTGTCCCAATACTCGTCAACTTCCGCTTGGTCCTCGCAGTCCACATAGAGGGAGAAGCCTTCGGAGAAGGTGAAGTACGGGCCCCCGTTGTAGCCCATGAAGACCTGACCACCGACGACGAACTCGGCGGAGGCGATCGGACCGTCGTTGCCAGTGCGGGCCACGTTCCTGATTTGGGAGTCCGGGAACGTGGCGGTGTAAAACTCCATGGCCGCCTCGAGCTGATCGTTGAACATCAGGAAGGGTGTCACCTTGGCCATCGGAGATGCTCCTTTTTTCGGGGGGCGATGGTGACCGAAGATAGCGTACCCACTCCGACGTACGCGTGGGTACTGTCTGCCCAACGACTTGCAAATCAGCTGCAAGCGACTTGAAGAAAACCCACGTTCCACAGCGCGCCATCGGAGGGTTGCTGAGCCCGGAGCTTGATCCGCTTCGCGCTTGTCGGCTGCATTTGCGGGTTAGGCTGCGGGTTCTGGGCTACTGGTCGCCCCTGCCGGGTTCTGGGCTCGACTCAACACCTCAAGAAGCCGCTTTGCCGCATCTAGCTTGTGCTGCCTGTCAAGCCGAATCGGCACGATGTGCTTGCGGGCCAGTTCGACTATCGCTTCTCGCGGCAATCCCCGCGTCGGATCGCACAGCTCAGTATTCCGCTTCAACCTGTTACACATCTTGCAAAGCAGCGCCCTGTTGGATGCGTCATCACCACCTTTGCGAGACGCCGGCTGCAAGTGGTCGATCTCAGCCCCGTAGAAGTAGTCATCGATGCACCCTAAGAGGTCTCGACCGCAAACCTCGCACTTGCAGTCCGCACGCAGCCAGATATCGAGAGTTTCAGGGCTCCACCCATGCTCTTTGAGGAGAAGCTGCCGCGCTTCGCCGGTGTCCATTATCTCCTCCTCCTGGCGCAATGCCGGACGCAGCCTAACTTGTATTCAACTGCGGTGCCGCAGCCTAATTCGCCCATGCTGCGGAACCTGCGCCCGTCATGCGCACTCCACCCCCGCCTCACGTTCGCAGGCGCGCCGGGAAGGTAGCCGGTGTGGGCCCGCCCGGCGACGGCGGCGCATCACGCGATGCGATAGGTACCCTCGACGAGCGTCAGGGCGCGCGCGGCAAGGCGGGAGTACATGAACTCGGCGGGTGCCCGCACTGCGCCGGCCCCATGGCCAGCGGGTCGGGCGACGATGTCCGTGGCGTGACGGCGGTCTCCAATCAACGCAGCGCAATGCGTCCGCGCGGCGTGTCGAGCGTGGCGATGAGCGCGGGCGTCGGTCCGCGCGACACCTGGAGCTCGACGCCGAGTTGCTCCAGCATCCGGCGGATGCGCGGCGGGTCGGGGTGCTCTGCCCCGAGTGCCACGAGCGCGATTCCGGCGGGCGCACGCTCGGCCGGGTGCGGACTCTCGCCCCAATCGATCAGGAACGGCACGAGCCCGTCGCCCCGAGCAATCTCGGGTTGTGTAAGTCGCCAGGTGAGCAGCTCGCCATCGCGCAGCCGGCGCTGCCCGCGTCGCACCTCGCCGAGATCGAGCCCGGCCTCGCGCGCTTTGGCGACGCGGCGTTCGAGGTCCGTCGCCCTGGCGGCCCAGGTGACGAGGCCCGGCGCGGTGAGATCGTCCAGCCCGAACCACCGCGGACCGGCGGGCGGTGCTTGTGCGGGATCGGGTGCAATGAGCTCGAGGTAGCTGGCGGCCCCGAGGCGGAGGAGCGCGTTGTGGGTGCCGGCGCCGGGATGCGCCCCGCCGCGGGCGGCGCGGACGCCGGTCAGCGCCTCGAGCCGGTCGATTTCCTCGTCGAGGTTCCGGCCGCCCCAGACGAGGTGATCCACCGAGAGTGACGCGGCGCTACCGATACGCCGTAGCCTGGATCGTATACAGCTCCGCGTACTGGCCGCCGCGCGCCATCAGCGCCTCGTGCGTGCCCACCTCCGTCACCCGCGCGCCGTCGAGCACCACGATCAGGTCGGCCATCCGCACCGTCGAGAAGCGATGCGAGACGAGGAGCGTGACGCGGCCTCCGGCCCCGTGCGCCGCCGCGCCATAGCGCTCGAACAGGGCGTGCTCGGTCTCCGAATCCAGCGCGGCGGTCGGCTCGTCCAGCACGAGGACCAGCGGGGCGTCGCGCATGAACCCGCGGGCCAATGCCATCTTCTGCCACTGGCCGAAGCTCACGTCCACCCCGCCCGGCCACGTGGGGCCGAGCTGGGTGTCGAGGCCGGCATGCAACCGCGCCACCACGTCGTCCGCGCCGGCGCGTGACACCGCCGCCCGCACGGCGGGGTCGTCGCCGGCCCTCGGCAGGTCGCCGACGCCCACCGTGAGGCGCGCACGCAGCTCGAACCGGAAGAAGTCCTGGAATGCGCCGGCCATTTTCTCCCGCCACTGCTCGGGACTGATGCGCGCGAGCGGCACGCCGTCGACGAGGATCCGGCCCGACGTCGGCTCGTACATCTTCGCGAGGAGCTTCACCAGCGTAGTTTTTCCCGCGCCGTTCTCACCGACGATAGCGACCACGGATCCCGCGGGCAGGTCGAGCGACACGTCGTCCAGCACCAGCCGGTCGGTGCCCGGATAGGCGAACGAGACGTGGTCGAACCGGATCCCACGCTCGAGCTTGTCCGGCGCCGGCAGATCTCCCGCGGCGGCGACCGACGCGGCATAGTCCTCCAGCCAGGCGAGGCGCCGCGCGCCGTACACCCAGAACCCACGCAGGAATCCCAGCTCGCCGACCGTGGCACCGATGTACGCCGAGAGCCGCGCCCCCGCCGCGAGCACGAGCAGCACGGCGCCCGCCGATGCGCGCAGCCCCGCCGAGACGAACACGATCGATCCGACATAGGCCGCGCCGAACACCGCCCATGCGGCAGCGTTCCAGAGCATCGATCCCCAGCGCGCACGGGCGATCGTACCGTAGCCATCCTCCCAGGTGCGGCGCCGCCGATCCGAGAGTTCCGCGCCGATGCCGGCGAGCCTCACTTCCTTGCCCGGCGACGCCGTCGTGAGGATGGTGAAGAGATGCCGCGCCAGCCGGTAGAACGGAGCGGCCTTTTCCTCCGCCGCCCGCTCCACGCCCGGGCGCCACGTCGCGGTGATCACGGTCGGCAGCGCGAACACCACCAGCAGCGCCAGCGCCGGGTGCACCGAGACGAGGAGCGCCAGCGTCACCCCCAACCGCAGGATCCAACCGGCGGTTGAGAAGACCGACATGTACATGTGGTCGAGCACGAACACCTGGTTCCGCAGCATCGCCAGGCGGTCGAGGTACTCCGGGCGCTCCTGATGGGCGATGGTCGTGATGCCGGCCTGGAGCCGCGCGACGTGCGCCTCGAGGGCGATGGTGACACGGTCGCGAAAACGCCGCTGGACCCGCGTGCTCACCGTTCGCAGAAACCAGGTCCCCACCGCCGACAGGCCGAGCACCACCACCCAGAGCCGCACGCGGGAGGCGTTGCCCGCCACCACCGCGTCGGCCATGAGCTTGAACCAGTAGGCGAGCAGGGCGTCGGGCAGCGCGCCGGCGAGCGAGAGCACGAACGCCCACCCCATGAGCGCCGGCTCGTAGCGGTAGCCGAGCCGGAGCAGTCGCCACATCGACGGGAGGGCAGCGGGCAGATCGCGATCAGCCGAGGACATCGTACGTCACCCCCTCGTCCTCCTCGGCGCGGCCGAACCGCTGTGCCTGGAGATCGAACATGGTGCGATAGCGGCCGTGCTTCGCCATCAGCTCGTCATGGGTCCCCAGTTCCACGACGCGGCCGTGCTCGAGGACGCAGATGCGGTCGGCGCGGCGTACGGTGGAGAAGCGGTGCGACACCAGAATGGTGGTGCAGTGGCGGGTGGCGCCGAGGATGCGCTCGAAGATCTCCGCTTCGCCGCGCACGTCGAGCTGCGCGGTCGGTTCGTCGAGCAGCACGACCCGGGCGCCGGTCGCGACGGCGCAGAGCGCGCGGGCAAGGGCGATCCGCTGCCACTGGCCTCCGGAAAGGTCTGTGCCCCCTTCGTACGCGCGGGAGAGGACGGTGTCGAGGCTCGCGAGCGTGCCCGCGCCCGCCGCCGCCAGCGCTTCCCGAATCGTCTCGTCAGGCGCGCCCTCTGGCGCGACGTTGTCGCGCAGGGGCAGCTCGAAGCGCACGAAGTCCTGGAAGACGGCCGACAGCCGGCCGCGCCACTCCGCGAGGTCGAGCGCGCGGATGTCCACGCCGTCGACCTCGATCGCTCCCTCCGCGGGATCGTAGAGGCGGCAGAGCAGCTTGGCGAGCGTGGTCTTCCCCGCACCGTTCTGCCCGACGATCGCCAGCGATGTGCCCGCGGGAATGGTGAGCTCGACGCCGTCGAGCACCGGCGTGCCGCCGCCGTGGGGATAGGCGAACCGCAGCCCGCGGAACCGGATTTCGCCGGCCGGCAGCCCGCGCGCGGATCGCGAACCCATCGCGAGGGCCCCCTCCGGGGCCATCGCCTTCTCGAGCCGGAGGACGGCAGCCACCGGCGCCGACGCGCCGTCGAGCGCCCAGCTGAAGCCGCCGAACGCAATGAGCGACGTCCCGATCACGCACTGGGCGTAGGCCACCAGCTCGCCCACCGAGATGGCGCCGGCCGACGCGCGCGCCGCCAGCACCCAGAGCACGGCGACGTTGGCCGCCACCACGATCAGCAGGCTCCACAGCATCGGCCGCTCGCGCATCCGGGTGGCCTCGTACTGAATCGTGTGCAGCCGCTTCCGCCGCGCGATGAACCGGTCCAGGGTCCACCCGGCGAGCCCGAACAGCCGCAGCTCCTTGCTCGCCGGCGGGTCAACGGCGAGCCGGTACAGATACTCGGCGTCGCGCTGGGCGGCGCGGACCTCGGGCGTATTGCGGTCGAACCAGATGGCGCTCTCGCGCAGCAGCCAGTGGGTCGAGAGCCACGCCGCCACGAGCACCAGCGGCGCCCACCAAACGAAGGCGAACAGCACCGCCGCCGAGGCGAGTCCGCCGATCATCTCGGCCATCCCGCCGGCGATGAAATCCATCGAGACGCTGAGCGGCGGCCCCGTCATGCCGAGGTCGAAGTCGCGCGCCACCGTGAGGTCGCTGGTGAGCTCCGGATCCTCGAGGTGGGCGATTCCGGGTTGGCGCACGCACGCCTCGGTGAGGCGGTCGTAGAGCCAGGCGGAGGTGCGGTCGCCCAGGTTGTAGCCGAGGGCGGTGTGCACGGGCGGCAGCACCTGGAGGAGAACGAAAACGGCGCCGACGACGGCGAGGGGTGTGCCGAGTGCGCCCTTATGCTGCACGGCGGCAATGAGCACGCCCATCGCCACCGCGAAGACCGCCGGCAGCACGCCGCGCAGGATGAGCGTCGCCCACCACGCGGCGGCGAGCGCGCCGTCCGCGCGCCGCAGGGCGACGAAGAACTGCCATTCCTTTCGGTCGGTGATCACGCCGGCGAATGTACCACCTGCGCGGGGCCGGCCGACAGCGGCCGCGTCCCCGCCAACTGGCATCAGTACGTCCGGCAACCACGACGGCCCGCTTGCGGCGGCGTCGCGGCGGGGCTCAGACCCCGAACTGCTTCAGGTGGTGATCAATGTGGCGATAGAAGAACACTCCCCACTGCCGCCGAATCAGCCGTCCCCAATTTGGGTGAACCGACAACGGTCGCCGCGAATCCGCGTTGAGGAACTGATCGACCAACGCTCTCAACGTCTCAAGGTCATCGGCCCACCTCCCCGGCTCGGTTACAAACGCCTCGGGCGGTCCTTGCACTTTTCCCCTCGGCCAGGGAAGAAAGTAGAGAAGCGCCTCGCGCACGACCGGGAGCCGCGGAGGACCGGGCAGGGGACCGCTCGGGTCAGCGTTGAAGGGCAGGCGCATCTGATCGCAGAGGTGGGCAAGCATGCGAGACTCACCGCTTGGCCCGCTCGATCGTGCCGCAGGCGATCGGCAGCGTGACTTGCGCGGGAATGGGTCCGAGTGACGCCACGGACGACGCGAGCTTGGTGTCCGAAGGCACCCCGTGAACGAACACCACCCGCCGGTCGAGGTCGAGCTGCGCGCCATCGAACGCCTTGGCGAACGCCGCCTTCAGGGCCTCGAGCGACACGACCTGGTGATAATCATACGTGCCGCCGGCCGAGGCCTTCGGGTAGGCGCCATGCGCCACGTCCATGGCGGCCGGGTCGGAGTCGAACGGCACCATCGTCGTGCCGGCCGCCGGCTCGGTCTCGATCAGGTCGATGATGCCGTCGCCGTTCTTGTCGGCCGACTTCGTCGGGCAGGTGGCATCCCGGCTGTCGGTGAATCCATGGAAGTGCTGCCAGTGCTCGATGTCGGGTGCGGCGCCCTTGACCTTGATGCTGATGGTCAGGTTGTCGCCCTCGATTGAAAACCGGGCATCGCCCGTCGTCGCGTGCCCGGTCACCTTGGTGTTCATCGGGTGCAGGTGGGCGACGTAGACCGTTTTCGAGTTGCCGCCGGTGTGGGCCGCCTGGGCAGCGGCAGGGGCGGGGCCGCCGACCAAACAGGCGACGACCGCCGCGGTGAGTCCTGCATTCAGTGGTGCTTTCATCTCCGAGTTCCTCGTGGGTGCGGTGAATGGGTGCCGTGCTCTCCCCGACACCGCCCGGAATCTGCACCGGGCCGGGCGCGATGGCCGTGATCCCGGTCGCGCCACCCACCACTCCAACCGGAGCCGAAGCCCGCGGCGATCTTGTGGATCTGGTGCCGAGTCAACCGATTGCTTTTTTCACGAGTGCGCTGATTCGAGCCTCCTCGGCGGTAGTCAGCTTCTGGAGCGCGAAGCTGGTCGGCCACATCTGGCCATCGTCGAGATTCGCCTTGTCGCTGAAACCCAGCGTCGCATACCTAGCCTTGAACTTCTGCGCGCTTTGGAAGAAGCAGACCACATGGCCCTCCTTGGCATAGGCGGGCATTCCGTACCAGGTTCTCGGCGACAGGGTTGGCGCATTGGCTTTGATGATGGCATGAATCCGCGTCGCCATAGCGCGATCCGGTTCGTGCATCGCAGCGATTTTCGCCAGCACATCGTTCTCTCCGTCCGCCGTGCCCGCGCCCGAGCCACGGTGTGCTTCCGCCTTCAGCTCTTGCGCGCGCTCCCGCATGGCGGCTCGCTCCTCGTCCGTGAATCCCTGGGGCTTCTTGCCAGTCACGGTGGTGCCCTTGGAAGATTTCGGTGCACCCTTCTTTGCAGATTTCATGGCATGTGCCTGC
Source organism: Gemmatimonadales bacterium (assembly GCA_036279355.1). NCBI lineage: Bacteria > Pseudomonadati > Gemmatimonadota > Gemmatimonadia > Gemmatimonadales > Gemmatimonadales bacterium. The sequence continues at coordinate 907 of DASUJH010000025.1, read as the reverse complement.
TGATGAGTGGCCTCTTCCGTTCCGGAGGCGTGGGCTGGGTGCCCGCATCCTGCAAGGTGGGGCCGACGCGAGCCGGCCAAACCCCAGCTCGAATTCGCGTGCTGGCCGAGTGGCGAGGCGCGCGTCTGTGAGGCCATGGGCGGCTACGAACCTGCGCTCGTGGCCGCGCAGGGCAGGGGCGCGCTGGCGCGGCACATCCTCATCCACCAGGACGCGCGCCCGTCACGAGCGCCGCGCGCGCCCAGGTGAGTGCCGCCACGGCGTGCGCCCGCGAGACCGACGGAAATGCGTCGAGAAATTGATCCAAGTGGCCGGCGCAGCGATGTCGAGTAATCCCCTTTCGGTTGTGGGCACGTCATCGGGCTGCTTTCGCGAGTGGCAGCACTCGGGTGACGAGGTCGTACCAGCGTCGGACCTGACGAAGCTCAGTGCGGGCCTGCGGCCGGAACGTGAGCCGGCGCGTCACTCCGGTTCGAGGAGGTCGCGGCGGACCTGCTCCCAGGGATCGCGGAGCCAGGATCGCGCGCAAGCCAAGCCAGGCGCCGGTCGAGCTCGGCCTTCTGCTCGTCCGCTTGCGCCGCCGGTACTACCTCAGTATACTCGTGGTATGAAGACGGCGATCTCCTTGCCCGACGAGCTCTTCGAATCTGCCGATGCCCTGGCCCGGCGTCTCGGGGTCTCGCGCAGTGAGTTGTACGCCACCGCCGTGGCGGAATTCCTGGCCAAGCACCAAAATACCAAAGTGACCGAGCGACTCGATCGCGTTTACGCGCAGCAGCCCAGTCGCCTGGAGCGCCCGCTCCGCCGCAGCCAAGCTCGGTCGCTCCGCACGCCCGAGTGGTAATCGAGCGCGGCGAGGTCTGGTGGGCGGACCTCGACGAGCCAACGGGCTCGGAGCCAGGGTACC